>NZ_SOGE01000001.1:0-249665 GCF_004402575.1 Cryobacterium sp. TMT2-4
TCACCCGACGCCCTCATCGCCCTCGCCATGCTCAGCCTCGGCGGCCACAAACCCGCACTCCCCGGCCGGGATTAACCCACAGAAGCAGCAGGAGAGCCAAAATCTCCGTCGAATTCGTCAGGGCCAGCCGGGCTACGCCTCGTGCGGCCGCTCGGTGTCGTCGTCGCGCAACAAGTCTTCCAGGGCCTGGTCCACCTTGTCGAGGACCGGCTCAACCCCGGCTGCCGAGCTGGTCAGGCGGGCCACGAGGGCCTGTGGGTCGTCGAGGTCCGCTGACGAGGGCAGAAGGTCCGGGTGGGCCCACAGCTCGTCGCGCTTCTCGTTGCCCACGGCATCCGTCACGGCCTGCCACAGGGCGGCGGCCTCGCGCAGGCGCCGGGGGCGCAGCTCGAGCCCGACCAGGGTGGCGAACGCCGACTCGGCGGGCCCACCGGATGCCCGGCGCCGCTTCACCGTCTCGGCGATCGCGTCCGCGCGGGGCAGCCGGCTCGTGGCCTCGAGGGTGACGACATCGACCCAGCCCTCGATCAGGGCGAGCATCGTTTCGAGCCGGGAGAGCGCGGCCAGCTGGGCCTCGCTCTTCGGCGGGATCAGCGAGCCGTCGACCATGGCGGCGCGCAGTTCTTCCGGGTTGGCCGGGTCGAAGCCGTCGGCCAGCTGCTCGAGGCGGCTTGAGTCGATGTGGATGCCGCGGGCGAAGTCGGTGATCGAGCTGATCAGGTGCAGGCGCAGCCAGCGGGAGTGGCGGAAGAGGCGCGCGTGGGCGATTTCGCGCACCGCGAGGTAGATCTGCACCTGGTCGGCGGGAACGTCGAGGCCTTCCCCGAACGCGGCCACGTTCTGGGGGAGCAAAGCGGCCTGCTGGTCGCTGAGCAAAGGGATTCCGACGTCTCCACCGGAGACGACTTCGCTGGACAGCTGACCCACGACCTGGCCGAGCTGCATGGCGAACAGGGTGCCGCCGATGCTGCGCATCACCTGGCCGGCACCGGCCATCATGCCCTTGAGCTCTTCCGGGGCCTGATCGGTGAGCACCCGGGTCAGGGAGTCGGAGATGCTGGTCGCGACGGGCTCGGCGAGCTGGGTCCAGAGCGGCATGGTCGCGGAGACCCATTCCTTACGGGTCATCAGGCGCGGAGGGGTGGTGAGCTCGGCGACCGAGATCACCTCGTCCAGCCAGAGGGAGGCGATGTGGAATGCCTGGTCGAGGGCGGCGCGTTCGGCCGAGGTCACGTCGAGCTGACTCTGGGCCGCGCGCTCCTGGCCCTGGTTGAGGGCGGCATCCCAATTGATGGATCCGTCGCCGCCGCCGCGCAAAGCACCCTGCAACTGATTCATCAGCGCGGAAATGCTCGCCGGGTCGCTGGGAAGCCCCGCCGCGCCGGCCAGCTGGCTCGGGTCGATGGACGACTTCCCACTCAGGATGTCGCGCAGCATGTCCCGAAACTCATCTTCGGGATTGTGACCCTCGTCGGGTCGGGAGTCGTCGTCGGCCACTTCAGGCACCTCTCAGTCGCGTCCTTCTACGCTAGCCGGAGATCCCCGGCGCGGACTGGGAAATGACCTACGCTGGTAAACCGGTGTCCGCCTGCCGCGAACAGCCAGCACAATCCCTGGAAGGAGACCGGTGGCCCTCTTCACCGATCACCCAGTACAGCCGCCCGACCGATCCGCGCGCGCCGTCGGGACAGGCTGGGTGGTGCTCGGGATCGCGATGGTCATCGGCCTCATCCTCGCCGTGACGCCGTCACCGTATGTGATCGAGAAGCCAGGACCGGTCTACAACACCATCGGCACGGCCGAACAGGACGGCAAGCAGGTGCCGCTCATCTCCATCTCCGGCGAACCCGTTTACCCGACCGAGGGCAGCCTCGACCTGCTGACCGTGTCGCTGCTGGGCAACCCCGACAACCGGCCGAGCTGGCTGACGGTCGCCGCCGCCTGGCTCGACCCGAACCAGGCCGTGATCCCGATCGAGTCGGCGTTCCCGCCCGACGTGAGCACGAAGCAGCGCGAGGAGCAGAGCCAGGCGCAGATGGTGAATTCGCAGCAGGATGCGATCGCCGCCGCTCTGACCAGCCTCGACTATGACTACCCGACGATCCTCTCGGTCGTCTCCCTGCCGGGCGACTCGCCCGCCGAGGGAGCCATCGAAGCCGGCGACGAGGTGGTCTCGGTGAACGGTGAAGACGTCGCCGACATCACGGCCCTGCGGGACGCGCTGACGCGAAACGGTGTCGACGACGCCGCCTCCATTGGAATCATCCGGGACGGCGCCAGCGAGACGGTGCAGGTCACCCCGGTTGAATCGGGCGACGCCGTCGTGGTGGGCATCAATGTGACGAGCGACTATGACTTCCCCTTCGACGTCACGATCGAACTCGACTCGGTCGGCGGGCCCAGCGCGGGCATGATGTTCGCCCTCGGCATCATCGACACGCTCACCTCCGGCTTTATTCAGGGCGGTGAGGATGTCGCGGGCACCGGCACGGTAAACCAGGCCGGCGAGGTGGGTCAGATCGGCGGTATCCGACAGAAGCTGATCGGTGCCGACCGAAGCGGCGCCGATTGGTTCCTCGCGCCCGCCGACAACTGCGACGAGGTCACCGGTCACGTGCCCGACGGGATGACGGTCTTTTCCGTGGACACCCTCGACGACGCGCTGGCCGCGCTGGACGCCATCCGCACCGGTTCGGACACCGACGCACTGGAGCAGTGCGCACTCGGCTAACCCCGGGCCGCTGCCCAGCGAATGTGCGGCTTTCGTTCGCGGCGGCTGTCTAGAATGGGCGATGACCGCCGATTTCGAGATCAAGAGGCCAATTCGTGACGTCACAACAAGCCCGAAGCGCTCCCGCGCCACAGCGCAGCCGTGCTCCCCTTGCCATTACGGCAGCGATTATCGCGGGGCTGGTGATCATCTTCTTCGTTTTCGCCGGGCTATATGCCGACGTTCTCTGGTTCGACCAGTTGGGCTTCCTAGCCGTGCTGACCACGCAGTGGTTCGCCGGTGCCGTGCTGTTTCTGATCGGGTTCGTAGCGATGGCGGTCCCCGTCTGGGCGAGCATCCAGATCGCTTACCGCTTGCGGCCGGTATATGCGAAGCTCAACTCGCAGCTCGACCGCTACCAGCAGGTCATCGAGCCGCTGCGCCGCCTCGCCATGTACGGCATCCCGGCTCTGCTAGGTCTGTTCGCCGGCGTCGCCGCGGCTACCCGCTGGCAGGTCGTTCTGATGTGGCTGAACCGCACGGACACCGGCCGAGTTGATCCCCAGTTCAAACTGGACATCTCGTTCTATCTGTTCGATCTCCCCTTCCTGCACTCCGTGCTCGGCTTCGCGTCGGCCGTGGTGCTCATCTCGGCCCTCGTCGCCGCGGCTACGAGCTACCTGTATGGCTCGATCAGGGTGAGCGGGCGCGAGGTCATGGTTTCCAAGGCCGCCCGCATCCAGATTGCCAGCACGGCAGCCCTCTACCTGATGCTGCAGGCCGTGAGTATCTGGCTCGACCAGTACTCCACGCTGACCAACACCAACGACATCATCACCGGCGCCGGCTACACCGACGTGAACGCCACGATTCCGGGCCGCGCCATCCTGGCCGGAATCGCCGCCGTCGTCGCTATCCTGTTCCTCCTCACCGCCTTCATCGGCCGCTGGCGCCTGCCCATTGTCGGCACCGCGCTGTTGATCGTGAGCAGTCTCCTGCTCGGCTCGCTGTACCCGTGGGTCGTGCAGCGCTTCCAGGTGGTGCCGAGCGCCAAAACGCTCGAAGAACCCTATATTCAACGCAACATCGACCTCACCCGCGACGCCTACGACCTGGCGGATGTGGAAGAGATTCCGTACAACGCGATCACGACGGCCGCGCCCGGCGCCTTGCGCGCCGACGCTGAGACGACCGCCAACATTCGTATTCTCGACCCTGCTCTGGTCAGCGACGCGTTCTCCCAGCTCGAGCAGTTCAAGCAGTATTACCAATTTCCGCAAAACCTCGACGTCGACCGGTACCCGATTGACGGCAAGTCCCAGGACACAGTGGTCACCGTGCGCGACCTCAACCTGGCCGGTTTGAACGCCGGCAACACCTGGGTCAACTCGACCGTGGTCTACACGCACGGCTACGGCGTCGTGGCGGCCTACGGCAACCAGCGCTCGGCCGCCGGCCAGCCCGTGTTCCTCGAGTCCGGCATCCCGACCACCGGGTCGCTGCCCGAATACGAACCGCGGATTTACTTCGGCGAGACGTCGCCGCCGTACTCCATCGTGGGTGCGCCCAAGGACAGCAAGCCGGTCGAACTCGACTACCCGTCGGGCACGGATGGGGCGCAGCAGACCTACACGACATTCACGGGCGACGGTGGGCCGAAGCTCGACAACGCGTTCAACAAGCTGATCTACGCGCTCAAGTTCCAGTCGGAGCAGATCTTCCTGGCCAACGCCGTGAACGAGAAATCGCAGATCCTTTACGACCGTGACCCGGTCACCCGGGTGCAGAAGGTGGCTCCGTACCTGACCCTCGACTCCGACGCTTACCCGTCGATCGTCGACGGTAAGCTCAAGTGGATCGTCGATGGCTACACCACCTCGGCCGACTACCCGTACTCCACTTCCGTGGGCCTGAGCGACGCGATCGCCGACACGGAAACGCCCCCGCAGCCATTCGCGCTCGACAACATCAACTACATGCGCAACTCGGTCAAGGCCACGGTCGACGCCTACGACGGCGAGGTCACCCTCTACGCCTGGGACGACGAGGATCCGCTGCTCAAGACCTGGCAGAAGATCTTCCCGTCGACGATCAAGCCGATGTCCGAGATGAGCGGCGATCTGATGAGCCACGTTCGCTACCCGGCGGACATGTTCAAGGTGCAGCGCCGGGTTCTGGGTAAGTACCACGTCACCGACCCGGGTTCCTTTTACTCGGTTGACGACGCCTGGACGACGCCGAACGACCCGGTGTCGCCGTCGACGAACACGACCCTACAGCCGCCCTACTACCTGACCATGCAGGTTCCAGGCCAGGAGAAGCCATCCTTCTCGCTGTACACCACGTTCATCCCGGACGCGAGCGGCGCGACGAGCCGGAACGTTCTGACCGGCTACCTCGCGGTCGACGCGGATGCCGGTTCGACCGACGGGGTGCGGGCGGAAGGCTACGGGAAGCTCCGCCTGCTCAACCTGCCGGAGGACGTGACCGTGCCTGGCCCCGGCCAGGTGCAGGCCAAGTTCAACGCGGACCCGACCGTCTCACAACAGTTGAACCTGCTGAAGCAGGGCCAGTCGAAGGTGCTCAACGGAAACCTGCTCACCGTGCCTGTGGGTGGCGGCCTGCTCTACGTGCAGCCGGTTTACGTGCAGTCCACGGGTGAGACCAGCTACCCGTTGCTGCAGAAGGTGCTCGTCGCCTTCGGAGATCAGATCGCGTTCGAGGACACGCTGGACAAGGCGCTTGACGTGCTCTTCGGAGGCGACTCCGGCGCCAGCGCCGGAGACACCGATGTGCCGCCGTCCGAGACGCCCGTGGAGGGGGAGGCCCCTGCCGAGGGCGAAACCACCCCATCGACGTCGACCGGTGACCCGGCGACGGATGCTCAACTGAAGTCGCTCCTCGCCGTGGCCAAGCTGGCCGTCACCGAGAAGCAGGCGGCCCTGACGACCGGTGACTTCACCGCCTATGGGGTAGCCGACAAGAAGCTGAGCGATGCGATCGCCGAAATGCTGGTGCTGCTCGACCAGTAGCGAGTCGTTCGCCGCTTCATCCGCTGCGCGGGTGCTGCGCCGTTTAGCCGGGGGCACGCCTCCCGCGGAACGGCGCGGCATCCGCGTTCCGCGGGCCGGGACGGCCGGTTCCGCAGCCCGTGTGGTCGGACCGCGCCGGAGGCTGTGGTAAATTTATCGTTGTAGCGCGGGGTGGAGCAGTTCGGTAGCTCGCTGGGCTCATAACCCAGAGGTCGTAGGTTCAAATCCTGCCCCCGCAACCAAGAGCGTTTCAGTCAATGCCACGGTGATTTTCATCACATACACAGAAGGGCCGGTTCAGCAGAAAGGCTGCACCGGTCTTTCTGCTTTAACTCACAGGAGCCAGTGAATGTCCGGACTTTTCAGAGAAAGTGTCGGGGAGGCCATCGCCCTGACTCCACATTCATCACGGTCGTAGTCCGACTACCCGATCCGGATCGTCTGGGCGACGCTCGGCACCCCGTTAACGTCCATGGCGAACAGGAGATAATGCCCGGGGACCACGACTCCCGGATCGGACGGAATCGTCAGGGATGCGGTATTACCGGTTACGCCGGTGGGCGTGAGTGGGATGCGACGCTGGTCAGTGTTGATCGAGTGGGTGACCGTGCTCATGCGGATGAGGGGGAACGCTGGTGTGGGCCCGGACGTCGTTACCTGGATGGTGGAACCCCGCACCGCAGCGGTAGGCGCCGTGGTGATCGATGGACGAGGGCGGGCGGTGCCGTCGGCGTTGAACAGGTAGGGCGGGGTGAATATCTGCCCGTCCGGGTGATTGGTCGTGCAGGTGCCGCAGAGGCCGCCACCGCCGACGAAGACCCGGGCATCAGGCAGCAGTAGCCCCACGCTGTGATATGTGCGCGGCGCAGTCATCGGCGCGAGCGCGGTGAACTTGCCTGTCACCGGGTTCCAAACCTCAGGCTCCATGGCGGCCGTTGCGTCCGAGAACGGCTTCGCGTACGCCTGACCGCCCAAGGCCAGAACCTGTCCGTCGGGCAGCACGACGGAGTTCAAGAAAACCCGTCGCGCCGCCATGTCGCCGGTTCGCGTCACCTTGACACCATTGTTGATGTCGATTGCATAGGCCCGCGCGGTCGCGTCACTGTCCTGGTACGCGGGCGAGCCACCGAGGGTGAGTATCTTGCCGACGTCGTACATGACCGCATTGCCGTTCATCGCGTCGCCACTGTCGGCCCGGAGACCAAGATCCTGAACAGCGCTGGCTCTGCTGGTCGTGTACATGTTCATCCGACGGCTCGGGCCGGCATTGAACACCTTCCCGTCGGCCACCGCGAACAGCCACGCGTGGTTGTCGGATCGGAACACCCCTTGCGGGTCGTTCGTCAGGATCGGTGCGACAGGCACGTTGGCCAGCCCGCGCCACCCGGCGCAAGTCGACCAGATTTCACCGTTCTTACCGCCCTGGCCGCCCGCCCAGGAACCGCCGAGAAGGAACACCTGCCCATTGCAGAGCGTGACGTTCGACTGATAGGCGCGTGGGATGTTCATGGGTGTGGCGGCTGACCACATGTTGTTCGCCGGGTCGTAGATCGTCGACGAGGCGGCGTTGCTCGCCCCTCTGATCAGGATCCTGCCGTCCGGGAGGATCGACACTCCGGGGCAGAACATGTCGTGCCCCGTATTAGCGACAGTAAGCGGGGTGACCATGCCGGTGTTCAGAGCGAGGATGGCGCCGTTCCGGGACGTGCCGGACCTCGGGGTGTAGGTGAAGCCGGAGACCTCGTTGATCGCCCGCATGTCGAGAACAATGCTGTGCGGAAACGGGATCAACGTGGGGGAGTACTGGGAGTGCCAGATCGTGGTGAGGTTGCCGTCGAGCATGTTCGCGGCGCCGCCGCTTTCGCGGGTTGTCTCTTGGTCGCTCGCCGTCACTATCCAGCCGGTCCGGGTGAGCGCCGTCGGCGCTGGCGCGGGTGGGGGCGGCGGGGTGGTGCCTGTTTCTGCGATCAGATGGAGTTCGGCGGCGCTGGTCCAGGGCCGCCGTGACCTGCCTCCGTGATCGCGGTCAGCCGGATGAAACGGGTCGCCACAGGGGTGAATCCCGTCGTCTTCTCCAACGCGTTGTCGGCCCAGGTTCCTGTTGCGACGGCGGCACCCCAGTTCGTGCCATCCGGGCTGGCATGGATCTCGAAACGGCCGATTCGTCCATTCGAACTGCTTGTGCGCGGCAGGTACTTCAGGGCTGCGACGGTGTCGGTTTTGTGCATGTCGATGGTGATCGAATGGGGCAGCGGCACCGCGGTTCCGCTCCACTCACTGTGCCAGTGGGTCGAGGCGTTGCCGTCGAGCACGTTGGCGGCTGCGCCGTTCTCACCTGTGGTTTCCTGGTCACTCGCGGTCACGGTCCACCCTGTGCGCGGCAGCGGAGTGGACGAGAAGCCGGGCAGCAGTCGGGTTGCGGCGCATGCGGAATACTCGTTGGGTACTGGGGGAAGGTGCAGGCACTGTCGATAGAACCCCAGATCCACCGTCAATGGAAGGGTGTGGGGAGAGCAATTCGACGAACGTCGACATCCCCGGCACAGCGTCGCGCGCGGCCGCCCAGGACGTCCGGAATCAGTTTCCGGACTTGTCGCCGAAGCCGTCGGCATAAACGGCGGTGTCGGACAGGACTTCTGTGAGAACGGTCACGGGTGCATCTCTCTCTATCGAAAGCGGTTTCAGGAGTACCCGGAGCGTGGCCATCACCTCTGAGGTCTGACCATGCGTTTCACAACCCGAGGCTGTGGTAAGTTTGTATTTGCAACGCGGGGTGGAGCAGTTCGGTAGCTCGCTGGGCTCATAACCCAGAGGTCGTAGGTTCAAATCCTGCCCCCGCAACCATCAGCCCCCGGAACCACACGGTTCCGGGGGCTTTTTTGTGTCAGGCACACGTGGCTGTGCGCCGAACGAATCGTCACGAAGGAGTCACTCATGCCACTGGTTCGAATCGATCTGAATCGAGCGGGCCCCCAGTCCAGTAAGTTCGATATGCATCAGGTCACCGGCGAACCCTCGCTGTTTCAGGCCGCCGCACGACAGTCGGGAACAGTTCAGATATGAAGCTCAAGATCAGCCTGCTGGCCGTTTTCGGTGTCGCGTCGCTGGCGCTGACGGGGTGCACCGCCACGGGAACGGATGCTGACGGGGGAGCGGCAGGGGAGCCGGTCACCATCGCCGTGGTCACTCACGGCACCGCGGGCGATTCCTTCTGGGACGTCGTCAAGAGCGGCGCCGAGCAGGCAGGCACCGACCTCGGAGCCACGGTCACGTATCAGGGCGACGGCGACCCGGTCAAGCAGAGCCAGCTGATCGAAGCGGCCATCGCGGCCCAGCCCGACGGGCTCATCATCTCGATGGCGAACCCCGACGGCGTGAAGAGCGCCGTCGAGAAAGCCGTTGCCGCCGGCATCCCAGTGATCACCATCAACTCGGGCCTGGAGAAATCCGTTGAATTCGGCGCCCAGACCCACGTCGGCCAGAGCGAGTTCATCGCGGGCCAGGGAGCCGGCGAACAGCTGGCCGCCGCCGACGTGACCAACGTGATCTGCATCATCCACGAGGCCGGCAACTCGGGGCTCGAAGAACGCTGCACGGGTGCCGCCGACACGGTCGGCGCGGACGTCAGCAACGTGCAGGTCGACGTCGCCAACCTCGCGGATGCCCAGAACACCATCAAGAGCAAACTCCTGGCCGACCCGTCCATCGACGCCGTCCTCACCCTGCAGACCGGGGTCGCCGTGGCCGCGAGCCAGGCCATCGACGAGGCGAAAAGCCCAGCCACGCTGGCCACGTTCGACGTGTCCGCCGACGTGACCCGGCTCATCCAGGGCGGCAAGATACTGTTCGCGGTCGACCAGCAGCCGTACTCCCAGGGCTACTTGCCCGTGACCTTCCTCACCCTGCAGAAGCGCAACGGCGACGTCGTCGGCGGCGGGCTGCCGGTCTATTCAGGCCCGGGCTTCGTGACGAAGGACAACGCGGCCCAGGTCGCGAAGTTCGCGGAGAACGGCACGAGATGACCGTCGCTGTGGGCGCGGGGATCGATGAACGGCCGACGAGGGCGCATCCGCTGCCCACCCTGCTGCGCAGGCCTGAGGTCGGCGCACTCGTGGCGACCCTGGCGATCTTCCTCTTCTTCTCGCTCTCCACGCAGGCGTTCCTGACTCCCGCGGGCATCTCCACCTGGCTCTACTCGGCCTCCCTGTTCGGCATCATGGCCGTGGCCGTCGCCCTGCTCATGATCGGCGGGGAGTTCGACCTCTCGGCGGGCGCGATGACGGGCACCACGGGGCTCATCGTCGGCGTGGTCACCACTCAGTGGGAGCTGAACATCTGGTTCGCTCTCGTGCTGGCCCTCGCGGTGGCCCTCCTGATCGGCGCCGGCAACGCCTGGGTCGTCATGAAGACCGGCCTGCCGAGCTTCATCGTGACCCTCGCGGCCTTCTTCATCCTGCAGGGCTGCAACCTGGCGTTGACGAAACTCTTCACGGGCAGCGTCGCCATTCAGGGGATGGGGGCGGTGCCCGGGTTCGACCAGGTCAAGGTCTTCTTCGGCTCCTCGTTCCCGTTCCTGGGCATGGACGTCAAGATCTCGATCGTCTGGTGGATCGCGTTCACCGCGCTGGCCACCTGGGTGCTGCTGCGCACCCGGCCCGGCAACTGGATCTTCGCCGTCGGCGGCCAGGTCACGAGCTCCCGGCAGGTCGGCGTTCCCGTGTTCAAGGTCAAGCTCGGGCTGTTCATGACCACGGCCAGTGCCGGCTGGCTCGTCGGCATGCTTCAGCTCTTCGACGTGTCGACCGTGCAGGCCACGACCGGGGTCGGTCAGGAATTCATCTACATCATCTGTGCCGTCGTGGGCGGATGCCTGCTCACCGGCGGTTACGGATCGGCGATTGGCGCGGCCCTCGGAGCCCTGATCTACGGGATGACCCTGCAGGGCATCGTGTTCGCCCAGTGGGACAACAATTGGCTCAAGGCATTTCTCGGCGGGATGCTGCTGCTCGCCGTGCTGGTAAACCTGCTCGTTCGCCGCCAGTCCGGGGTGCGCGCATGACGCCGGCCCCGATCCGTCCGGAGCCGATTCTCGAGGTGCATGATATCGGGAAGTCCTACGGTTCGGTGCGGGCGTTGGCGGGCGTGTCGGCATCCGTCGGCGCCGGGGAAGTGCTCTGCGTGCTGGGCGACAACGGCGCGGGCAAGTCAACGTTCATCAAGATCCTCTCCGGTGCCCACCAGCACTCGGAGGGCAGCCTGCGCGTCTTCGGGGTGGAGCGCCGATTCGCGCATCCGCGGGAGGCGCTCTCCCTCGGCATCGCCACCGCCTACCAGGACCTGGCCGTGGTGCCGTTGATGCCGGTGTGGCGCAACTTCTTCCTCGGTTCCGAGCTCACCCGAGGCCGAGGCCCGCTGCGGCGCCTCGATGTCACCGGCATGCGGGCCACGACCAAAAACGAGCTCGCCCGGATGGGCATCAACCTACGCGACGTGGACCAGCCGATCGGAACGCTTTCCGGCGGGGAACGGCAATCCGTCGCCATCGCACGCGCCGTGCATTTCGGGGCGAAGGTCGTCATTCTCGACGAACCCACGTCGGCCCTGGGGGTCAAGCAGGCCGGGGTGGTGCTCTCGTACATCGCCCGGGCCAGGGACCGCGGGCTCGGCGTCGTCTTTATCACGCACAATCCGCACCACGCCTATCCGGTCGGCGACCGTTTCCTGCTGCTGCAGCGCGGCACCAGTATGGGTGATTTCGCCAAGAGTGAGATCACGATCGAAGAGATGACCGCGCTGATGGCGGGAGGGGCCGAACTTGAGGCGCTGGCCCACGAACTGGAGCGTGCGTAGGGCCTGAGATGGCCGCCCCGTCGCCGCGCGGGCGGTGGAAAGGCGCTGATTCATTCGTATACATCTACTAAACTAGTTTGCGTTATTGGTGAGCCACTCTGAATTTCAGGTTCTAGTCAGGGTAAAATTATCCCGTGACCAACCTCCTGGAACAGCCCGAAGCGGATGCCGCGCACGGCCTGTCCGCGGCGGCTCGGGCGGTCGCGGGGCTGCCGCACCGCCGAAGAACTACTCGAGCGTCTGACGCTCGTCTCCGGGCCGACCGCGGGGCGACGGACGCGGTTGGGCACGCAGCTGCGCACCGGCCGCTCCCCGGGGTGGCGAACCGCTGCCGCCCACCTTCCCCGCCACGGCCATCGGCCTGGCCGCCGGGGCGATCGGCGTCGACACGGCCGACGCGATCCTCACCGCGTTGACGCCGACGCTGCGGTACACCGACCTGGACTCGGTGCAGGCAGCCGAGAGCGAGCTGGTCGCCTCGGCCACCGGCACCATTTCTGAGACCCCGGTGCCGGCGTCGGTGCCGGCGTCGGCGGATGAGATCCGGTTGCAGGGTGCGGTCTGGAGGGCCGTGCTCGCGCCCGACGGGTCCCGACCAGCGGCGCCACGACGTGCTCGCCGTGATCCTCGAGGTCGTCTCCCGGGCCGGGGAGGCCCCGACCATCGGCGGCGCCCCGGCCATGGTTCTGGTCAGTGTGCGGGAACAGGACCTGAACGCGGACTTCGGTCAGGGCCGCGGCGTCGGCTGGATCGACGGCGTCGAAACCCCGATCTCGATCAGCGCCGTCACGGACCTGATCAGCAACGGCGGTCAGCAGAAAGTCGTCATCACCGACGAGGGACGCATCATCGCCCTCGGCTCACCCGAACGGTGCTTCACCGCCGCGCAACGCCGGGCGATTCAGCTCCGCGACGGCACCTGCGTCATCCCGGGCTGCAAAATCCCGGCCGGGATGACCGAGATCCACCACGTGATCCCGCACTCCGAGGGCGGACCGACGCACACCGACAACGGCGTCTGTTTGTGCTGGTGGCATCACCGCTACCTCGCCGCCTCCGGCTGGGCAATCCGGATGGTCCCCGGCGCCGTGCAGATCATGGCACCACCCTGGCTGGAGACCGGGGCCCTCAAATGGCGGAATGAGACCAAGTCCCGCCCCCGGATGACGGACGCGGTCGAACGGGGAAACGGATAGGGGGTCCCTGGTCACGGTCTCGGTCTCGACAGGCTCGACCATCGTCGAGGGAACGTTGGGGAGGGTGGGTCGCCGGGTAGCGTGGGGACCATACGCGTTGACTCGAGAAAGGGGCCCCATGAGCGCACCCCACGATCCGTTTGAGCTTTCTGCACGCCGGTTGACGCTGGACCTCGCCCGGCGGGGCACGGAATTCTTCGGTCGCGAACTGCAGGGGCTCACAGACGATGAACTCGACGGGGACTCCCTGCTGCCGGGCTGGACCCGGCGCCAGGTCGTCGCGCACGTCGCGTCCAACACCCGTGCGATCGGACGGCTGGCACAGTGGGCCGACACCGGAGCCGAGACGGTGATGTTTGCCTCGATGGAGGCGCGGAATGCGGAGATCGTCGCGGGCAGCATCCTCAGTTCCGATGCGGTCCGTGAATCCTGGGCGGACTCGGCCGCCGACCTGGACCGACGCTGGCTGGCGCTGGCGGACGACCGCTGGGTCGTTCCGGTCAGGAACGGGCAGGGTGCCATGGTGCCGCTGCGGGACACGATCTGGATGCGCACCCGCGAACTCTGGATCCACGCCGTCGACCTCAACCACGGTGCCGGCTTCCGGGACCTGCCGGAGGAGGCATTCGACCGGCTTCTCGGCGAGATCGTCGGTGCCTGGGCCTCCCGGGGGGACGCGGGCCGCCGGCTCACCGCGACGGATTCGACGCACACAGGCTACGGCGATCCGGATGCCGCCGACCAGGTCACGGGGTCGCTCGCCGACCTGGCCACCTGGGCCGCCGGCCGTGCCCGATCGGGCGTTACTTCCGATGCGGGGGAGACCCCCGTGGCAGCGCGCTGGCTCTGAACCGACTGTGACCAGGCTCGCTCCTGCCACAGGGTGGGCCGTACACGATAACGGCCCCGCACCAACAGGTGCGGGGCCGTTCCCCAGTCAATCAGGCGGTGACGGCTACTTGCCTGCCTTGCGGGCCGACTTCTTTTCTTCGGCCGGTGCCACTGCTTCGACGGCCGCGCGAGCGGCGCGGACCTCGTTGAAAGAGGTGCCGTAGTACGCGGCCTCCATGATGGTGTGCATGTCGTCGAGCATCGGCATGCGCGGGTTGGCCGGTGCGCACTGGTCACCGTAAGCACCCATGGCCAGGCTGTCGAGGCGGCTGATGAAGTCCTCTTCCGGCACACCCTGCGCCTGGAAGGACGGCTTGATGCCGGCCAGGTCGCGCAGCTTCTCCACGGCCAGGGCGTAGGACTCGACGCCCTCCGCCGGGGTCGACGCCGGGAGGCCGAGGTGCTTCGCGATCTGCTGGAAGCGCTCCGGGGCGATGTAGCTCTCGTACTTGGGCCAGCTGGTGAGCTTGGTGGGGATGAGGCCGTTGTAACGGATCACGTGCGGCAGGTAGGTCGCGTTGACCCGGCCGTGGATCAGGTGGAGCTGCGCGCCGGTGACGTGAGCCATCGCGTGACAAATACCCAGGAACGCGTTGCCGAACGCCATCCCGGCGATCGACGAGGCGTTGTGCATCTTCTCGCGGGCCTTGATGACCTCACCGTCGGTGCTGGCGGTGGTGCCGTTGACGCTGGTCACGATGTTCTCGAAGATCAGCTTGATCGCGTGCAGGCAGAGGCCGTCGGTGAAGTCGTTCGCGTAGACGGACACGTAGGCCTCGGTGGCGTGTGTGAGAGCGTCGAAACCCGAGTCAGCAACCAGGAACGACGGCATCATGGCCGTGAGCACGGGGTCGATGATCGCGACGGTCGGCAGGAGGGCGTAGTCCGCGAGCGGGTACTTGACTCCGGTGACTTCGTCGGTGATCACGGCGAACGGGGTCATTTCCGAACCGGTGCCCGAAGTGGTGGGGATGCAGACGAGCTTGGCCAGTTCGCCGAGGTCGGGGAACTTGAACGCGCGCTTGCGCACGTCGAAGAACTTTTCCTTCATGTCGGAGAATTCGATTTCGGGGTGTTCGTACAGCAGCCACATGACCTTCGCGGCGTCCATCGGCGAGCCGCCGCCGAGAGCGATGATGGTGTCAGGCTTGAAGGCCCGCATTTCGGCGGCACCCTTTTCGACCGCTGAGACGGTCGGTTCGGGCAGCACGTTGTCGATGATCTGCAGTGCGACGCGGCCCTCGCGCCGGTTCAGGATGTCGAGGATCTTGTCGACGAAACCGAGGCGGGTCATGGTCGAGTCGGTCACGATCGTGACACGTTCGACGTTGCGCATGTCCGCCAGGTAACGGATGGCGTTCGGCTCGAAGTACGTCTTGGCGGGGACCTTGAACCACTGCAAGTTGTTGTTCCTTCTGCCGATGCGCTTGACGTTGATGAGGTTGATCGCGGAGACGTTGTTCGAGACGGAGTTGTGTCCGTACGAGCCACAGCCGAGTGTCAACGACGGGATGAACGCGTTGTAGATGTCACCGATACCACCGAGCGAGCTGGGAGCGTTGGTGATGATCCGGACCGCCTTGACGCGGGTTCCGAACTCTTCGATGATGGCCGGGTTTTCGCTGTGGATGGAGCCCGAGTGGCCGAGGCCGTCGAATTCAACCATCTGCTCGGAGAGCGAAATGCCCTCTTCAGCGTCCTTGGCATGCAGCACGGCGAGAACGGGTGCCAGCTTTTCGCGGGTCATCGGCTCGTTCGGTCCCACTCCGGCGACCTCGACCAGGATGATCGATGTGTCGGCCGGGATGGTGAATCCGGCCTGCTGGGCGATCCAGACCGGCGACTTGCCGACGACGGCGGCGTTGAGCTTGGCCTCGCCACAGTTGGTCGAGTTGGCCTGGACTCCGAAGATGTAGTCCTCGAGGAGAAGCTTCTCGGCCGGGGTGACCAGGTAGGTGTGCAGGATCTTGAACTCGGCCATGGCTTCTGCGTAGAGCGGCTCTTCGATGATGACGGCCTGCTCCGACGCGCAGATCATGCCGTAGTCGAAAGACTTGGAGAGCACGACGTCGTTGATGGCACGCTTGAGCTTGGCGCTCTTCTCGATGAAGGCGGGAACGTTGCCCGCTCCGACGCCGAGGGCGGGCTTGCCGCAGGAGTACGCGGCCCGGACCATGGCGTTGCCACCGGTGGCGAGAATGGTTGCGACGCCCGGGTGGTTCATCAGCAGGCTGGTGGCCTCGAGGGACGGCGTTTCAACCCACTGGATGCAGTTTGCCGGTGCACCGGCGAGGATGGCGGCGTCGCGCACGACGCGCGCTGCGGCCACAGAGGACTGCTGGGCGCCCGGGTGGAAACCGAAAACGATCGGGTTGCGGGTCTTCAGCGCGATGAGCGACTTGAAGATCGCGGTCGAGGTGGGGTTCGTAACGGGGGTCACACCGCAAATGACGCCGACCGGTTCAGCGATCTCAGTAATGCCGGTAATGTCGTCTCGGCTGATAACGCCGACGGTCTTAAGGTTTTGCATCGAGTTCGTAACGTGCTCGCATGCGAAAAGATTTTTAACGGCCTTGTCTTCGAATACGCCACGGCCGGTTTCGGCTACGGCGTGAACGGCAAGCTCGGCGTGTTTGCTGAGAGCAGCCACCGAGGCTTTCTTAACGATGTGGTCGATTTGTTCCTGCGTGAAGTTCGCGTAATCCAGAAGCGCGACCTGAGCGGCTTTAACCAGAGAGTCAATTTGAGTGGCAAGTGACTCGGTGACTGGTTTGTCGATTATTGTCATTGTGTCCCTTTTTGGCGGCCCACCTTGGGCTTATCGCCTCTTACTTATAACCTTAGGGCGCTGGCCAGACGGCCGCACGTCGAGGGACGTGCAGTCAGCGGTCCAGGGTCGGTCACCGTCAGCAGATTAGCTGATCGGGGGCATCTTCGCCGCGAGGAACGAAACCTTCGGAAATTGTCTGACAACTCGCAGTAAGTTCGGTTTCTGGCGCGCGCGTGCACGCGCGCGCCGCGCGCGCGAAGCCGGGCCTGAAGCCCCGGCAGGTCAGCCTCGGCCGAGACTGCGGACGGTGCCCACGGCGGCCTGAACGGATGCGGCCGCTTCAGACGCATCCGCTGCTGTGGTCGTCGATGCCAGCGTGAACCGCACGGCGGTCTGGGCGACCTCAGCCGGGATGCCCAGAGCGGTCAGCACGTGGGACGGTTCGTCACTGTCGGCCGCGCAGGCCGACCCGCTCGAGCAGACGATGCCGCGCTGTTCCAGCTCGAGCAACACCGCCTCGCCGCTCGTGCCCGGGAAGACGAACGAGGCGGTGCCCGGCAGACGCTCCGTCGGGTGGCCGGTGAGCCGGGCCGACGGTGTGCCGCTCAGAACCGTGGCGATGAAGGCATCCCGCAGCGCGGTGATGCGGGGCGCTGCCTCCGCGCGTTCCGCCTCGGCGAGGCGCAGTGCGGTCGCCAGCGCCAGCGCCCCGGGCACGTTCTCCGTTCCGCTGCGGCGCCCGCGCTCCTGACCGCCGCCGTGCAGCACCGGTTCGACCGCGATGCGGCGGCGCAGGAAAAGCACCCCGATGCCGGGAGGTGCGCCGAGTTTGTGGCCCGACAGGCTCAGGGCATCGACGCCGAGAGCCCCCACGTCGACCGAAAGCCAGCCGGCCGCCTGCACGGCGTCGGTGTGGAGCGGCACGCGGGCGCCCTGGGCGATGGCCGACAGTTCCGCGAGCCGCTGAACGGTGCCGACCTCGTTGTTGGCGTATTGCACCGAGACGAGGGTGGTATCCGGGCGGATCACGGCGCGGAGCTGTTCCGGATCCACCCGGCCGGAGGCATCCGGGTCCAGGAGCGTCACCTCGAAGCCGTGCAGGCGGCGCAGATAGTCGCAGGATTCGAGTACCGCCTCGTGCTCGATCGGCGTCGTGATGAGGTGACGGCCGCGTGGAGCGCCCAGGGCGATGCCCTTGATCGCGAGGTTGTCGGACTCGGTGCCGCCGGTCGTGAACACAACGTCGGCCGACCGACACCCGAGCACGCCCGCGACCATGGCCCGCGCCTCGGCCAGCGCGGCGGCCGCGGCCTCACCCACTCGGTGGTGGCTCGACGGGTTGCCGAACCGGCCCGCGAGCTGCTGCCAGAGCACCTCGAGAACTTCCCGTCGCACCGGGGTGGTCGCGGCGTTGTCGAGATAGATCATGGCCGGACCGGTCAGCCCTCGGTGAGGATGACGACGTCGAGGCCGAGGTCGAGGGAGCGCACGCTGTGCGTGATGGCCCCGACCGAGATGATGTCGACGCCGGTCTTGGCGATGCCGCGCACGGTCAGCAGAGAGACGCCGCCGCTGGCCTCCACGCGTGCTCGGCTGCCCGTGAGGCGTACGCCCTCGCGCAGGTCGTCGAGGCTGAAGTTGTCGAGCATGATCGTGTCGACGCCGGCGGCAAGCACAAGCTCGATTTGGTCGATCCGGTCCACCTCCACCTCGAGGTGCGTGGTGTGGGAGATGCGGTCGCGCACCTGCCGGAGCGCCTCGGTGAGGTTCAGGCCGCCCGCGGTGAGCACGGCCAGGTGGTTATCCTTGGCCATGATCGCGTCGGAGAGGCTGAACCGGTGGTTGTGGCCGCCGCCGTCGCGCACCGCGGCACGTTCCAGCACACGCAGGCCCGGGGTGGTCTTGCGGGTGTCGACGATGCGGGCGCGGGTGCCGGCCGTCTCGGCCACGTAGAGCGCTGTCAGTGTGGCGATCCCGCTCATGCGCTGCACGAAGTTCAAGCCGATGCGCTCGGCCTGCAGAATGCCGCGGGCGGACCCCGACACTTCCGCCAGGGTGTCACCGGCGTCGAAGACGGTGCCGTCGGCCACGAGTATCCGAACGACGATGCGCGCGTCGGTCAGTCGGAAGGCCGCCGCGAAGACGGCACCACCGCTGAAGACGCCGGATTCCCGGGCGACCAGCTGCGCGGTCGCGGCGGCGTCGGCGGGGATCAGCACCTGCGAGGTGAGGTCACCCCAGGGGGCGTCCTCCTCGAGCGCGGCGCGCACGACGGTGTCGATGGCGTTCATGGTCAGCATGCAATGGCCTCCTCGGCCTCAGTGGGGTGGTCCAGATTTAGGGTGCTCCGCATGCCGTCGGCTGTGTCCGGGGCTGTGCCGCGGTTCCAGGCGACGGTGCGGGTCCAGGCGACGGTGCGGGCGAGCTCGAGCCGGCCGTCGGGGTAGTCGGAGCGGTGATGTGCGCCGCGCGATTCCTCCCGGGCCAGGGCGGAAGCCACGGTGACCCGCGCCAGGTCGAGCAGGTTGGCGTCTTCATATGCCCGAACCCGCATATTAGGTGCAATGGTTTCGTCCGGGCCCGTCGGACGGGTGGCCCAGTCGGCCAGGGTGACGGATGCCTCGGCGAGCTTCTCCCCACTCCGCAGCACTCCCGCACACTCCCACATCAGCTGCTGTACCGCGTCACGGTCGACGCTGGCAGGCAACCCCCCGGTGGTCGAGCCGGTCACGACCGAGACCCCCGCCGACACCCGAACCGGCAGGGGCAGCGCGCGCACGGCCCGGTCGGCGAACACGGCCGCCTCGAGCAGAGAGTTGGAGGCCAACCGGTTGGCGCCGTGGGCGCCGGTGCGGGCCACTTCCCC
Organism: Cryobacterium sp. TMT2-4; assembly: GCF_004402575.1. NCBI lineage: Bacteria > Bacillati > Actinomycetota > Actinomycetes > Micrococcales > Microbacteriaceae > Cryobacterium > Cryobacterium sp. TMT2-4. Next base: position 19,316 of record NZ_SOGE01000001.1, read on the forward strand.
CACGGCGAACAGGCCGGGCAGGCTGGTGCGGCCCCAGATATCCGTGAGCACCCCGCCCATCCAGTAGTGCGCCGCCGGGGCGACCGGGATCGATTCGACGGCCCAGTCCAGGTCGGCAGCACGGCAGGCCGCGGTGATGGTCGGGAAGCGTCGCTCGAGAAGTTCGCGGCCGAGACCGGTGGCGTCCAGTCGCACCGGTTCGCCGCCCTGCCTGGTCATTTCTCGGGCGATGCCTCTGGCCACGATGTCGCGCGGGGCGAGTTCCGCATCGGGGTGCAGGTCGAGCATGAAGCGGTGGCCCAACGCATTTCGTAGCACGGCGCCTTCCCCGCGCACCGCCTCGGAGACCAGCGGGGTACCGGGAACGGCGAGTGCGGTCGGGTGGAACTGGTAGAACTCGAGGTCGGCGACGGATGCCCCCGCGCGCCACGCGGCGGCCACGCCGTCGCCCGTCGCCAGAGCCGGGTTCGTGGTGTGCGGGAAGAGCTCGCCGGCACCGCCGGTCGCCAGGATCACCGTGTCGGCCAGGATCGTGCGGAGTGCTTCGTCGGGCCCGAGTAGGACAGCCCCGGTCACGCGACCGTCCTGCACGGTCAGATCAACCAGCATTGTGTGTTCCTGCACGCGCAGGCGGGCGCCCACGCCCCGCAGCGAGCGGGCGGCCCGTTCACGCACCGTCGCCACGAGGGCAGCCTCGATGGCTGCGCCCGTGGCGTCCCCGCCGGCGTGCAGCACCCGCGAGCGGGAGTGGGCAGCCTCCAGTCCGCGGGTCACCCCGGACTCGTCGCGGTCGAAGTCCACACCGAACCGGATCAGGTCCCGCACCCGAGCCGGTCCCTCGGAACAGAGCACGTGCACTGCGACCGGGTCGCAGAGTCCGGCCCCGGCTCGCAGGGTGTCCTGTACGTGTGACTTGACCGAGTCGTCGGGGAACATGGCCGCGGCGATCCCGCCCTGGGCCCAGCGGGTGTTGCTGTCGGGCAGGGCCGCTTTCGTGACGAGGGTGACCTGGTGGCCGGCATCCGTCGCACGCACCGCGGCGATGAGTCCGGCCAGCCCACTGCCGACGACGAGCACGCGGGTCACGGTCAGGCCTCGATGGAGACGGGCGGCTTGGCGGAAAGCATCCGTTCGAGGGCGACGCGGGCGTTGCCGGCAACCTCGCCCGATACCTGGATGCGATTGAGCACCTCGGGCGCGCGGTCCGTGGTGCCGACCAGCGCTTCGAGCACCCAGGCCAGGTAGCCCGAGTGGATGCGGTACATGGTGGAGCAGGGGCAGACCACCGGGTCGAGGCAGAAGATGGTGTGCTCGGGGTGCTGTGCGGCGAGCCGCTGCACCAGGTTGATCTCGGTGCCGATGGCGAACGTGGACCCGGCCGGGGCTGCCTCGATGGCCTTCTTGATGAAGTCGGTCGAGCCGTAGGAATCGGCGGCGTCGACGACGCCCATCGGGCACTCCGGGTGCACGACCACGCGCACGTCCGGGTGCGACTGGCGGGCCGCGGTGATCTGGTCCACCGTGAAGCGCTTATGCACGCTGCAGAACCCGTGCCAGAGCACGACCTGGGCGGCCTCGAGCTCCTCGGCCGTGTTGCCGCCGAGGGCCTTGCGCGGGTTCCACATCGGCATCCGCTCGAGGGGCACCCCCATCGCCTTGGCGGTGTTGCGGCCGAGGTGCTGGTCGGGGAAGAAGAGAACGCGGCGGCCGCGGGCGAAGGCCCACTCGAGCACGGTCTCGGCGTTGGAGGAGGTGCAGACGATGCCGCCGTGCTCGCCGCAGAACGCCTTCAGCGCGGCCGAGGAATTCATGTAGGTGACCGGGATCACGGGCACGCGGCCGTCGACGCCCTGCTCGCTGCCGTAGAGGTCCTCCAGCTGTTCCCAGCAGTCGGTGACGGAGTCGATATCGGCCATATCGGCCATCGAGCAGCCGGCGGCGAGGTTGGGCAGTATGACCGCCTGCTCCGGCGTGGAAAGCAAGTCGGCGGTTTCGGCCATGAAGTGCACTCCGCAGAAGACGATCGCCTCGGCATCCGGACGGCTCTTCGTGGCCTGCGCCAGCTGGAAGGAGTCGCCCACGAAGTCCGCGTGCGCCAACACCTCCTCGCGCTGGTAAAAGTGCCCGAGGACCACGACCCGGTCGCCGAGCGTGGCCTTGGCGTTACGGATGCGGTCGCCTAGTTCCTCCGTCGACGCGCGACGGTAGACCTCGGGCAGCTCACCCTGCCGCGGTGACCCGGTGGGGATGACATCGCCCATCGACGACCCCGGGCCGTAGCCCGGCGTGCCGGAATCAAACTCCCACGGAGCGGTGAGCAGGTCGGGGCTGCACGTGCTGCCGGTGGCAGCTCCCGTGCTGATGAGTCGAATGGTCTGGTCGACCGATGCGATGGTCATGCGGTTACTCCTCGATATTCATACAAAGCGATAGTCGGACAAGCGGTGGCCAGCAGGAGGGTGCTGGGAGGAAGAGTCATGCTCAGCCGATGGCCGGCTCGAGCGCACCCGGAGTGGTGGCATGAACGGAATCGTTGTAGCGGTAGAGGCGGGGCGGCCGATGCGGTACGCCGGCTACGCGCTGGCCGGTGTCGACCACGGTGCCTGACCCCTCGATCGTGCGGCGGAAGTTGGCCGGGTCGAGGGCCTTCTGCAGCACGGCCTCATGCACCTCGCGCAGCTGCGCGAGCGTGAAGGTCTCGCCGAGGAACGCGTGCGCGATGCGGGAGTACTCCACCTTGGTGCGCAGGCGCCAGAGGGCGTATTCCACGATGAGGTTGTGGTCGAAGGCGAGCGGCGACAGGTGGTCGGCCGGAAACCACCGCACATTCTCGTCCTCGACGGCCAGCGCCGCCTCACCGGACTCGACGAGCGCCCAGTAGACGACCGAGACGACCCGGCCGCCGGGGGAACGCCCCGGATCCCCGAAGGTGTAAAGCTGCTCGAGGTACTTGGGGGTCAGGCCCGTGGTCTCGCGCAGGGCGCGCGCGGCCGCGCCGGCCAGGCGCTCATCGGCCCGCAGGCCGCCGCCGGGCAACGCCCACTGACCGAGGTAGGGTTCCCGGGTGCGGCGTACAAGCGGCAGCCACAGGGTCGAGTGGCCGGATTCCGGATCCGGCCGCAGGGCAAAAATGACCGTCGACACGGCGAGGGCCGCCTCAAGCTGGGTGTTTATTCGCGCATCCACTGTCATTCACCAAGTAAAGGTCATTGTGACTCTAACTGAATGGATTCATCTTATAGTCACTCTGACCAGAAGTCACGCCCTATGGGGCGGCGTGCGGGTCCGGTCAGCGGGCACGCGGCAGGGATGTCGGTGTAGACGCGGCAACGCGGCGAGCGTTCCTGCCGGTGAGACCCCAGATAGTGACACGGGCCATCGCCTCGGCCACGATCGCGGCACTCATCTTCGAGGAACCGACGGTGCGCTCCACGAACGTGATCGGCTTCTCGACAACGCTGAGCCCGGCCCGAACCGCATGCAGCAGCATGTCGATCTGGAAGCAGTAGCCCAGGCTCTCGACGCCAGAGAGGTCCATTCGCCGGAGGGCATGCGCCGTGAAGACGCGGTAACCGCCGGTGACGTCTCGCTGGGGCAGCCGGAGCAGCACGCGCGAGTAGACCGATCCGCCCCGCGACAGCAGACGCCGGTGCCACGGCCAGTTCCGCACCATTCCGCCCGGGACCCAGCGGGAGCCCAGCACCACATCCGCCGTCTCCGCGGCCTCGAGCAGGGTCGGCAGTTGCTCTGGCAGGTGCGATCCGTCAGCGTCGAGCTGCACCAGTCGGTCGTAGCCGCGGGAGAGCCCCCAGGCGAAGGCCTCGAGATAGGCGGCTCCGAGGCCGCTCTTCCGGGAGCGGTGCAGGGCGTGCACCTGGGAATCGGTGGCGGCCAGCGCGTCAGCCAACTGCCCCGTGCCGTCCGGGGAGGAATCATCGACGACCAGAACGTCGGCCGCCGGCACGCTCGCGCGCACCCGGGACACGATCGACGCGACGTTGCCCTGCTCGTTGTAGGTCGGGATGATGATCAGAGTCCGAGCCATGGGGCTACCTTGTCATTTCGATGATCTGCGTGCGGTTCAGCATGGTCGACTCGGCGACCGTGAACCCGAGTTGTTGCAGGATGCGGATGTTGTCCCCCCGCCTATTCTCACCGCTGGCCTGGTTCAGCAGCACCCAGACCCGGTTCGTGCCGGTAAGTCGGTCGGTCACCTGCTCCAGCGGCACAGCCACGTCCCACAAGTCGTTGGTGGCGTCGGACGGCACCGCGAGGGTGACGTCCCGCAGGCCCTCGAACGCGGCCGGGTAGAGCCGCAGGGCGAGGCGGGGCTTGCGGGAGGGCCGCACGCTCTCGTCGAAAACGACCGCGTCTCCGGGCTGCGCGCCGGCCCGCACGACCTCGGACGCCTGGCGCAGGTCACTGCCGTAGTTCTTGCCGAACTCGCCGCGCTGGTCGAGATAGGTGGGCAGCATGAGAGCCGTGATCAGGCCCAGCGCGGCTGCCTGCGGCCAGAGCGGCCGGAGGCAGGCGATCCCCATGGCGATGGCGATCGCCGCCGCCGGCGTACCCACCGACAGGTACCGCAGCGAGTACATCGGCGTGACGAGGTGCGTGCCGATCAGGAGCGCTGCGCTCGGCACGATCAGCCAGGCCAGCATGACCGCCAGGGCCGCCCTGCTTGCTGTTGGTGCGGCCCGCCGCCCGCGCACGGCGAAGACCATCACCACCGCCAGCAGGATCAGACCCCACGCCAGAACGGCCAGCGGTACGTTGCCGAACCACTGGTGCACTGCGGCGGTGAGCACGGCGATCGGCGGGCGCCGCCCGATGAAGGCGATCTGATCGCGCTGCTGAAGGCTGGCCGCCATCACGGGGGCAGCCAGGGCGAGCCCGGAGGCCGTGGCCAGGGTCCAGGCGCGAATGCCCGCCCACCTGTCGCCCTCCGGCGGTATCAGCAGCACGGCGAGGCCGAGCACCGGGATCAGCAGCAGCACAAAGAGGAAGAAGTAGATTCCCAGGGCCAGGAGCGCGGTGTAAGCCGCCCAGAGCGCGAAGCGGGTGGCGCGATCCTGATAGCGGCTCCGCAGCAGGTGCATCAGCAGAACGGTCAGCCACACCACAACGGCCGTGGCGACTGCGGCCGAACGGGCTTCGGCGCCCATGTAGGTGACCCGGGGGAGCAGCGCGAAGACGATGGCCGCGAGCACGCCGACCCGGTGGGAGATCAGGGTGCGTGCCAGCACGAAGGTGCCGGCCGTCGCGAAGCCGACGAAGAGAGCGCTCAGCCCGCGAGTCGCCAGCTCCGAAGAGCCGAAGAGGCCGATCCAGACGTGCAGCAGCAGATAATAGGCGCCGTGCACCGCGTCGACGTTGTCCAGAAGTCGGAAGAGCCCCGGCAGGGAACGTTCCGCCGACATCACGCTGGCCGCCTCGTCGCCCCAATACGAGGGCCGCCACGATCCTGCCGCCGAGACGAGGAGGCCGAGCAGCCCGAGAATCGCTGCCAGTCCTTCGGTTCGGCGCAGGGGCAGGGTCAGCGCCTCGGGGCGAACCAGGCGGGAGACCAGCGGAGGGGGAGACACGCATATACGTTAGGCCACCCCGCTGAACCCTGGAACCCAGGACCGGTACGGACCGAGGGCTACGGATGCCGCGACCCCGGCCGAGGCGTTGCCGGCGGCTAGGCTGACGCCATGATCGATCCCCTCGAGACGCGCGATCCTGCTCCCGCTGCAGCTGCAGCTGCCGGCGCTGGCTCCGGCCCTGTGGCTGCCCTGGGGGTTGCGGTGGCCCAGTTCGCCCCCGGCCGCGAGCCGGCCGTGAATCTCGCCGCCATGCGTGCCCTCGCCGAGACGGCCGTCGGCCGCGGAGCCCGGCTGGTCGTCTTCCCCGAGTACTCCTCTTTCTTCGAACCGGTCCTGGGGCCCTCTTTCGTCGCCGCGGCCGAACCTGTGGACGGCCCCTTCGTGGCCGCCCTCGCCGCGCTCGCGGTGGAACTCGGCGTGCATGTCGTGGCCGGCATGCTGGAGGCCACGGATGACCCGAGCCGCTTCTTCAACACCCTCGTCGCGGTGGATCCGGCCGGCGAACTCGTCGCGAAGTACCGCAAGCTGCACCTCTACGACGCTTTCGGCGACCGTGAATCGGACTGGGTGCGGCCTGGCGCCGTGGAGGAACCCGAGACGTTCGAGGTGGTGGGACTGCGGGTGGGACTGCAGACCTGCTACGACATCCGTTTCCCGGAGGTGACGCGCCGCCTGGTCGACGCGGGGGCCGAACTGGTGCTGGTGCCCGCCGAGTGGGTGCGGGGACCGTTGAAGGAACAGCACTGGCGCACGCTGCTGACAGCGCGCGCCCTGGAGAACACGGTCTACGTGGCGGCCGCCGACCACGCCCCGCCGGTGGGCGTCGGCAACAGCATGGTGGTCGACCCGATGGGCGTGGAACTGGTCACCATCGGCGAGACAACGGATGTCGCCGTCGCCTGGGTGCTGTCGGAGCGCCTCACAGCCGTGCGCGCCCGCAATCCATCGCTGGCCCTGCGTCGCTTCGCGGTCGTGCCCCGCTGAGCGTGCAGCCAGCTCAGAGTTCGGTGGCGATGGTGTCCTGCGAGGCGGGCGCCGCGCGCACCGTGAACTTCTGATCCGGGCGATGACCGCGGTCGGTGCGCTCCGGATGTTCGGGTTCACCCATCGCCCGCTCCTCGCCGGTGGCCACCAGACCCTGGGAACTGTTAGCGGAACGGGTGAGCTGGGCGAGCCATAGCGGGTTGATGCTCGGCGGCTGACCGCCGGAGAACTTGAAATACAGGGGAATGGCCGGGTGCAGCCACGCGGAACTGCGACCGTTTCCGGCTTCGGCGGCGTTTCGCCACGAGAGCAGGAAGCTTTCGCCCCGGCGGAGTTTCTGTACGATCACGATCTGGAGATGCGCCAATATCCGGTCGTCGAATTCGACCGTGACCCTGTCATACGTCAACGAACCCATGGGGAGCCGCTTTCAATCGGTGGGGCTGTTCAGAGGCCGGCCGCACAGGGTGACCAGATCTCAGGACTGCTCCTCAGTTTGGTCGCTATGAACCCGCTTGACAAGGGAAACAGCCGTGCCGCGGGATCGTCCAGGACACAGCGACTACTACTGCGGGAACACGCCTGACCGGGGCAGGCATCCGTTCGGCAACAGGTGAAGCAGCGTCTCATACGGTTTCTCCACGTGCGCGAAATGCCCGGTGCCCGGCACCGTGACCAGATCGAAGCCGCGGATGACCGCGCGGAGCCTGGCCGCATCCGTCGCCGCCACGAAAATGTCGGCGTCACCCTGGGTTGCGTGCACGGCGCACTCGATCCGGGCCCAGCGGTTGGCGTCGTAGGTTCCGGCGAGGTCGGATGCCACGGCGAACGCCTGCGGGCGCAGCTCGGTCGCAAGGGCCCCGATGACGCTCTCGTGCAGCAGCTCCGGTCGGCGGAACAACGGCGCCGCCAGCGTGCGCAGCAGCCCGGTGCGGTGGAGCAGGCGGATCAGACCGTGGCCGGCGCGCCCGGCCCGGGCGACGGCCCGCAGTACCGGCAGCAGGGCGCTGTACCCCGGCAGCGCGGCGAACCGGGCGACCGGGTGCCGCACGGTGTCGATCACCGAGAACGTCGTGGCCGAGACGAGGCCGACGAACGCGGTCGACCGGGTCTCGCTTGCGGCAAGTTCGAGTGCCACGAAGCCGCCGAGGGAGTGGCCGATCACGGTCCAGGAGCGGTAGCCGAGCGCCCAGGCGATCTCGGCCACCACCGCAGCGGTTGCCTCGATGGAACGAGAGGGTCCCGCCGCCGGAAGCGGCGAGTCCCCCCAGCCGGGCAGGTCGGGGATGATCAGGTCGGTCAGGCCGAGACCGGAGGCTTCGGCCGCGGCCAGCAGCGGCGTCCAGGTCGTCCAGGATCCCGCGGCGCCGTGCAGCAGGATGGTCGCGGTTTCGCTCCCGGTACGGCGGCCGTGCCGCACCGAAACCGTTGCCTGGCGCAGCCGCATGGAGCTCGTGGTCAGTCCGAAGGCCCGGGCGTCGGACGACAGAGGGAACGGGCAGTATCCGGTGCGGTCCGGGTCCTCCCGGGTCGGTGCATCCGGGGTCGGGAAGCTCCGTGGCGACGTCGTCGGCCGGGTCTCGGCGATGGTGCTCATAATGCTGGTTCGGTGCGTCGGCTCCTGTGGATTGCCCGACCGTGACGGGTGAGGGGAATGCGCGGGAGAGCAGGGCCGTTGGCCCCAGGGGGAAGCTGCTTCCCCTGTCCGAGACGGCGCACGCTCCGTCCGGCGACACCCTGACCCACAGAAAGAGCTATTCGTGAATCTTTTCTCCCCGTTGTCCCTCGGCGACCTGGAACTGCCCAACCGGCTCGTCATGGCGCCGCTGACCCGGGTTCGGTCCGGAATCGAGGGCGTTCCCGGCCCCCTCGTCGTCGAGCACTATAGGCAGCGTGCTTCGCTCGGCTTGATCGTGACCGAGGGCACCTACCCCAGCCACGCCGGTCAGGGCTTCCCCGGCCAGCCAGGGCTGGTCACCCCCGAGCAGATCGTCGGCTGGACCAACGTCGCCGACGCCGTGCACTCCGCCGGCGGGCGCCTAGTCGCCCAGGTAATGCACGCGGGCCGCGTCACCCACGAGGGCACCAACGGCGGCCGCGAGGTCGTGGCTCCCAGCGCCATCGCCATCCAGGGCGATACCCGCACCTACGCGGGAAAGGCTGCCTACCCGGTACCGCACGCCCTCACACTCGACGAACTCCCCGGCGTGATCGCGGACTTCGTGCAGGCCTCCCGTAACGCCATCGCCGCGGGACTCGACGGCGTCGAGATTCACTCCGCGAACGGTTACCTCCTGCACGAGTTCCTCTCGCCGGCCTCCAACCAGCGCGACGACATCTACGGCGGCTCCCCGCAGAACCGGGCCCGTTTCGTCGTCGAGGTCGTCACCGCGGTGGCCGAGGCGATCGGCGCCGGCCGCGTCGGCATCCGGGTCTCGCCGGAGCACAACATTCAGGATGCCCTCGAAACGGATGCCGCCGACCTTATGGCCACCTACGGCGCGCTCGCCGATGCACTCGCTCCGCTGGGCCTTGCGTACCTGAGCATCCTGCACCGCGAGCCGGCCGGCGAACTGGTGCAGCAGCTGCGTGCCCGTTTCGCTGGGCCGCTCCTGGTGAACAGCGGCTTCGGCGAGGTCACCGACCGGGACGAGGCGATGGCCATCATCGCCGACGAACTGGCGGATGCGGTCGTCGTGGGCCGTGCCGTGATCGCCAACCCCGACCTCGTGTCGCGCTGGCTCAAGGACCTGCCGCTGAACGCTCCCGACCCGCTTACCTTCTACGGTGCCGGAGCCGAGGGCTACACGGACTACCCGGCACTGGCGCACTAGAACCCCTGTCGGCACCTCCAAAGCGGCGGCTGCCGGGCTGCTAACGGGCGATGATGCCGGCCAGCTGGGCGGCGGCGCGCTCAAGCACGTCCACCTTTTTACAGTAGGCGAATCGCACCAGCGAGGCATACTCGGACCGGTGCCGGGCGGAGCAGAACGCGCCGATCGGAACCGCGACCACCCCGGCGAGATCGGGCAGCACCCGGCAGAACTCGGCGCCATCAGGGTAGCCGAGCGGCGCGGCATCCGCCACGATGAAATACGACCCCTGAGGTCGACTGACCGTGAACCCCGCTTCGATCAGGCCGCTCTCGAGAACATCGCGCTTGGCCTGCAGGTCGGCGGCGACACCAGTGTAGAAGGTGTCCGGCAGGTCGAGGCCCCGCGCGATCGCCGGCTGGAACGGCGCGCCGTTCACATAGGTGAGGAACTGCTTCACGGCCAGGATTGCGGTGACAAGAGCGGACGGGGCGGTGAGCCAGCCGATCTTCCAGCCGGTGGTGTTGAACGTCTTCCCACCGGAGGAGATCGTGATGGTGCGCTCGCTCGCGCCCGGAATCGTCGCGACGGGCACGTGGGCGACACCGAAGGTGAGGTGCTCGTAGACCTCGTCGGTCACGATGAGCGCGTCGTGACGGTGTGCGAGGGACACGATGAGTTCCAGGGTCTCGCGCGGCAGCACGGCCCCGGTGGGGTTGTGCGGATTGTTCACGATAATCAGTCGGGTGCGGTCCGTGATGGCGGCGCGCAGTTCGTCGGGGTCCGGCTGGAAATCGGGCGCCCGCAGGCGCACCGTGCGATGGATGCCCCCGCCCAGCGCGATCAGGCCGCCGTAGGCGTCGTAGAACGGCTCCAGCGTGACAACCTCGTCGCCGGGGTCGAGCAGTGCGAGAACGGTTGCCGCCAGCGCCTCGGTGGCACCCGCCGTCACCAGGACCTCGGTATCCGGATCGACGGACAGGCCGTAGAACCGGTGCTGATGCCGAGCGATGGCGCCTCGCAGCACGGGCAAGCCGCGCCCCGGCGGGTACTGGTTCGCACCGTCGGAGATCGCCTGGCGTGCGGCTTCGAGAACCTCGGCAGGGCCGTCCTCGTCGGGGAATCCCTGGCCGAGGTTGATGGCGCCGGTGCGCAGGGCAAGGGCACTCATCTCCGCGAAAATGCTCGCGGCGACGGTGCCGTCCGCGGCGAGCAGGCCGGCCCCACGGGCCGTGCGTCGCCAGGCCCCGGAGATTGTCATGATGTCACCTGCATGGCTCCAAACTACGACATGTGGAAAGTTCGAGCGGGGCTGCGCCGGATGCCCTAGGTTGGCCGCATGCGGACCGTGCAGCGCGACCTCCTCGTTCTGGGCCCGCTGCTGCTGCTCGGCACACTCGCGCTGACCGGTTGCACGCCCGAACCGGTGCCCCGAGCGCCCCAGGCGTCCGAGACGACCGCGCCGACGGATGCCCCCGTCTTCGCGTCCGATGAGGAAGCTCTGGCTGCGGCCACCGAAGCCTATGCGGCGTATCTGGCTGCCAGTGATGCTGCGGGGGAGGCCGGGACGCCGTCGCGAGATCTTTTCCTGAGCCTCAGTTCCGGAAGAGCCCATGAGGAGGAACTTTCCGTTGCGACGTCCTTTGATGAGCGCGGGTGGAAGCAGATCGGCTCTACCTCTTTTGACTCAATGGCTATCCAGTCCGTCGAAATCAACGCAGAGAAGAAGTGGGAGATAAGGGTCTATGTATGTCTCGATGTAACGAAAAGCGACATTGTGGATTCCTCAGGCGTTTCGGTCTCTCAGCCTGACCGCCCGCTGCGGATGCCATTGACAGTTGCCTTCGTGGGAACTGACCAACATATTGACCATTTTAAGATGACGGAGTCGCAGGTATGGTCCGGATCAGATTTCTGTTAGTCGCAGCGATCGTCATGCTGCTCGTAGCTCCTTCTTCGATCTCGGCTGCCGCTGCAGGGGATAGCTGCCTTCCCAAACTGTTGGTCTCAGGTTTGTGCCCGGAGGCTAACGGTGCCATCAACAACGGCGGGGTGGACCTTTCTGCGGGGTACGAGACCGGCGGGGGACAGGGGTCCGGGAACGAAGCCGGTGGCGGAGCGGGATCCGGGGCGGGCGGGTCCGGTTCCGGCAGCGGCAGCGGCAACGCCGGTGGCGGCCAAGTCGGTGCAGCACCCGTCGTCGATCCGCTGGCGTTCGTGCGCGACGACTTCACGGTCAACTGCATTCCGGGGTCGCCGTGCGACCCGAACCTCGTGGTGAGGGTTAGTGATCTGGTCAACTTCCAGCCCGCGGCGCCGTCCCAGACGATGGAACCGCGCGGCTGGAGCGTGGCGGGTTTGCCCGCGAACTTCATCGCGTCGGCATCCGAGCACTCCCGTACCGGCGCCTTGCTGGGATATCCGGCGGAGGTCCATTTCACCCCGGTCGGCTACCGCTGGTCCTACGGCGACGGTGCCCAGGCAAGCACGAACTCGGGCGGCGCGACCTGGGCGGCACTGGGCCTCCCGGAATTCTCCGACACCGCCACCAGCCACGCGTTCGCCAGTCCGGGAAGCTATGCCGTGGTCGTCGCGGTGGTGTACTCGGCCGAGTATCGCTTCGCGGGCCTTGCCTGGCGGCCGGTGCAGGGTACGCTGTCGACCTCGGCCAGCCCGCTCGGCGTGATCGTGGGGGATGCCCAGACGGTGCTCGTCAACCGCGAGTGCACGACAAACCCGGCCGGTCCGGGTTGCTAACTGTGTTGATCGACCCGGCACCGCTCAAGTCGTGGCGTCGTCATTGAATGCTCCCAGGCTGCACAGATCATTCGTTCAGGTTCAGGAGTCAAGGTGGAAACGCTTGGAAGGAGCACACCATGACCGACAATCCGCAGGCACCCGGCACCACTCCCGATCCCGACAACGCAGTCCCATTCGAAGTCAATGCGGCCGGCGAGGCTTCCGCCACGGCCCAGCCCTCTGCGGATCACTCCTCCGGCGACGCCCCCGGCGACGAGAAGCCGACCGAGGTCATCCCCGACACAGTTTCCGCCTCTGAGCAGTCGCCGGCCCAGCCCACCGCGGCCCAGCCCACCTCCACCTCGGCCGCGCCCGCGCGCGCGCACGCCACGGATTCCTTCGGTCGCCCGGTCGCGGGAAGTACCACCTCGAATCCCTACGCGCCGAATACCCAGCCGCAGTCCAACGCCCATCAGACCGGGTACGCCGCCGACCAGCCCGGCGGCCCGCGCACGCAGCCCCGCCGCTCGGGTAATATCGCCCTGATCGCGGCCCTCGCCATCGGCGCTCTCGTCGGAGGGGCATCCGGCGCCGGCGTCACGGCCTTCGTGGTCACCAACCAGACCGTCGGAATCCCGACCAGCCAGGCCGACGGCCCCAGCACGGTCGTGGTCAACAACACCGACAGCGTCAACCAGATCACGGCGGTCGCCGCCAAGGCCACGCCTAGTGTCGTCACCATCGCCGCCTCCGACGGCAGCTCCGGCGGAACCGGTTCCGGCGTCATCCTGTCCGAAGACGGCTACATTCTCACGAACACGCACGTCGTCACCCTCGACGGCGCCGCCGCCGACGCCAGCATTCAGGTCACCGCCAGTGACGGCAAGCTCTACGCCGCCACCATTGTCGGCACCGACCCGGTTTCCGACCTCGCCGTGATCAAGCTGGACGGTGCGAGCGGCCTGACGCCGATCAAATGGGCCGATTCCGGCAAGCTCAACGTCGGCGACAGCGCCATCGCGATCGGCGCACCGCTCGGCCTCTCCGGCAGCGTCACCGACGGCATCGTCAGTGCACTGAACCGCAGCATCTCCATCGCCTCCTCGGCTGCCCCGTCGACACCCGAGAACTCCGCACCCGACGAAGAGCAGAGCCCGTTCTTTTTCGACCTTCCCGACCAGAACGGCGGCGCGGCCCAGGCTCCCTCCACCGGCAGCATCTCACTCTCGGTCATCCAGACGGATGCCGCGATAAACCCCGGCAACTCCGGCGGAGCCCTGCTCAACGCCAAGGGCGAGCTGATCGGCATCAACGTCGCCATCGCCAGCGCGGGCGGCGACTCGGCGGCCGCCGGCAGCATCGGCGTGGGCTTCTCCATCCCGTCGAACCTGGCCAAGCGTATCTCCGACGAACTGATCGCCACCGGCACGGCCAGCCACGGTCTGCTCGGCGCCAGTGTCACCAGCGCTGCCGGCAGCCCGGAGAGCGCCACCGTCGGCGCCCTGATCAGCGAGGTCTCGGCGGGCGGTGCAGCGGAAAAGGCCGGACTCCGAAAGGGCGACATCGTCACCAACCTCAACGATCTACCCATCACCGACGCGAACGACCTCACCGCCCAGGTGCGCGCTCTCGCGGCCGGCGAGACGGCCGACCTCACCTTTGTGCGCGATGGAAAGTCGGCCACGGTATCCGTCACGGTCGGCGCACTCTCCAGCTGACCACTCGCTCCTTCCAGAGAACGACAGCTGCGCCGCCGGTGATCCACCGGCGGCGCAGCTGTCGTTTGCGGCCCCGATGCAGGCAGGAAACACCCGGCTGGTAGGCTCTTACATCCCGCCAGAAGAATGGAACTATGACCAGCCAGGATCCCTCTTCCGGAGCCGCATCCCTGCTCGGGGTTTCCTATGTGATGCCGGTGCTGAATGACGTCACCCATGTGCGCGCCGCCGTGACCAGTCTGCTCCGCCAGGACTACTCGGGGCCCTTCGAGGTCACCCTGGCCCTCGGCCCGAGCATCGACGGCACAACCGAACTGGTTGAGGAGATGGCCGCGGTCGATCCGCGCATCCGCATCGTGGCGAACGAGATCGGCTCCACTCCGGCAGGCCTCAACACGGCTATCCGTGCCTCGCAGTACGCGTTCGTCATTCGCGTCGACGCCCATTCGGTGCTGCCGCCGGACTACGCCCGCATCGCCGTGGAGACCCTTGAGAGCACCGGCGCCGACAATGTCGGCGGCGTCATGGACGCCCAGGGCGAGAGCCCGTTCCAGAAAGCCGTCGCGCGCGCTTATGGCACGAAGATCGGCCTCGGCGGCACTCCCCTGCACATCGGCGGCCCGGAGGGCCCCGCGGAAACCGTCTACCTGGGCTGTTTTCGGATGGACAGCATCGTGCGCGTCGGCCTCTTCGACGAGGGCATCAAGCGCGGCCAGGACTGGGAACTCAACCGCCGTCTGCGCGACCAGGGCGGCATCGTCTGGTTCACACCTCGGCTCCGGGTCGTCTATCGGCCCCGGCCGAGTCTGGCCCGGCTGGCCCGGCAGATGGTGTCCACCGGCCTCTGGCGAGGGGAACTCGCCCGCCGATATCCCGAGGACAACGGCATCCGTTACTTCGCCCCGCCCGTCATGGTCCTGGGTGTCACTGTCGGCACTCTGGCCGGGCTGGCCGGCCTGGTTCAGCTCCTCACCGGGGCGAACCCGTGGTTGCTGCTCGGTTTTCTGATTCCCGCCGCCTACCTGGGGCTCGTCGCCGTGGCCACGGCCCTGGTGACCCGGCCGGACGGGTTTCGTGCCGGGCTGTGGTTTCTCGTAGTCTTGCCCTGCATTCACTTCTGCTGGGGGATCGGCTTCCTGCTCGGGTTTCTGAAATTCACCACCAACATCACGGCCCATACCGGAAGGCACCAATGACGTCAGCGAATCCCGCGGCGACTCGACCCTCCTCAATCGCCGAGCTGCGCCACGTGGCCCAGCCGCCGGAAGTTCGGCTGCGGGCGAACGCCGAGCACTGGACGGCGTCGCTCTACCTGCGCGACATCTCCCCGTATCTGACCTGGATGCTTCTGAAGACCTCTATCTCGGCGAACGGCGTCACCGGCCTGATGATCCTGGTCGGCTGGTCCACGGCGGCCGCGCTGCTCATTCCCGGCATCTGGGGCGCGATGCTCGCCCTCCTGCTTGGGCAGCTGCAGATGTTGGTCGACTGCTCCGACGGCGAGGTCGCCCGCTGGCGCCGGCAGTCCTCCCCGGCCGGCGTGTTCCTCGACAAGGTCGGGCACTACACGACAGAGGCCCTCATCCCGATCGCGTTCGGGATCCGGTGCGCCTTCTACCCGTTCGAGGCCCCCGCCGACTTCCTGTGGACCACGCTCGCACTGCTGCTCGCCCTCGTCATCGTGCTGAACAAGGCCCTCAACGACATGGTGCACGTGGCCCGCGCGAACGCCGGCCTGACCAAACTCGCCGATCGCAAGCACGAGCAGACCCCGACGTCGAGCTTCATCGCCCGCGCCCGCCGCCTGGCCCGGTTCCTCCCGTTCCACCGGCTGTACCACTCGGTCGAACTGACCATGCTGATCTTCGTCGCCGCGGTCGTCGGCAGCTTCCTCGGCGAGCCGGCGGTCGACCGGTTCGTGCTGATCGTGCTCGTCCCGCTGGCCTTCCTCTCACTGGTGGGCCACTTCGTGGCCATCATGGCGTCCAAGCGTGTCCGGTCCTAGCGCTTCACCGGTCGGGCCCGCCCTGCCGACAGTGGGGGTCGTGCTGCTCACCCAGGGCACCCGTCCCGACGACCTTGCCCGCGGCATCCGCAGTCTGCTGGCCCAGCAGGGAGTTCTCCTGGACATCGTGTGCGTGGGCAATGGCTGGCAGCCGACCGGGCTGCCGGACCAGGTGAAGACGCTCGGCCTGCCCGAGAACCTGGGCATTCCGGCCGGCCGCAACCGCGGGGTCTCCCGCGTCGCGGGAGAGTTTCTCTTCTTCCTCGACGACGACGCCAGCATCCCGGACCCGCACTTTCTGCGAGATGCCATCGGCGTGCTTCGGGCGGATTCGACCATCGGCCTTCTGCAGCCCCGAGTGGTCGACCCGGCCGGGATCGTGTCGCCGAGACGCTGGATTCCGCGCATCCGCAAGGGCGAAGCCACCCACTCCAGCAACGTCTTCTCGGTCTGGGAGGGTGCCGTGCTGCTACCCCGGGCCGCCTTCGACGCCACCGGGGGCTGGGCCGAGCCGTTCTTCTACGCCCATGAGGGCATCGAGCTGGCCTGGCGTGTCTGGGACCTGGGCCTGCGCGCCTGGTACGCCGGCGAGCTGGAAGCGAATCATCCCGTGATCGCGCCCACCCGGCACGCCGACTACTACCGATTGAACGCCCGCAACCGGGTCTGGCTGGCCCGCCGCAACCTTCCGGTCCTGCTCGTGCCCGTCTACGCCGGGTCCTGGCTTCTGATCCAGGTACTGCGCTGGGCTCGAAATCCGGGCGCGCTGCGCGCCTGGCTCACCGGTTTCCGCGAGGGGTGGACCACCGACCCGGGGGAGCGGCGTCCCCTCAGGGCGCGCACGGTGTGGCGGATGACGCTGGCCGGACGGCCGCCCATCGTCTAACGATTCCGTCGTCACGTCCCCTTCGGGGGGCCAGAGGCGCTCGGTCGAGTGGCATCGTCGGTACTCTTGATGGGTGGGTATTCAACGAGACGTCAGGCTTGGGCTCAAGCTGGTCAGGGACGTCACGGCGTCCCGCAAGGCACAGCGGCTGCTGAACGGGCGGCTGTCCACGCGTGAGCCGCTGCCCCGGAATCACTTCAAGATCGCGGTCTACTTCGCCGACGGCGACGTCAATCTGTACCAGATGCGGCAGTGGTACAAGCCGCTCGCGAAGCTCGCCGAGACCTGGCCCGTCCTGGTGCTGAGCCGCAGTGGGGCAGGTGCCCTGCCGCTGATCGATGAGTCCCCGCTCCCGGTTGCCTACGTTCGCCGGGTCGTCGACCTCGAGCAGGTGCTGGCCCAGCAGGACATCCGGATCGTGTTCTACGTGAACCAGAACACCCGCAACTTCCAAATGATGCGCTACGGGGGCCGCTGGCACGTTTTCATCAACCACGGTGAGAGCGACAAAATGTACATGGTCACGAACCAGATCAAGGCCTACGACTACGCCTTCGTCGCCGGCGATGCCGCGATCGCCCGTCTCGACAAGGTGCTTTGGGACTATGACTTCGACAAGCGCGCCCTGAAGATCGGCCGCCCCCAGGCCGACTTCTACTCCGGCGCGACGCCGTTCGCCCCGGACGAGCGCCAGGTCATCCTCTACGCTCCGACCTGGGAAGGCGACCGGCCAGCCGCCGCCTACGGCTCGATCGCGTCCCACGGCGTTGCCCTGGTGACGTCACTGCTGGCCTCGGGCCGGCACCGCGTGATCTACCGCCCGCACCCCCGCAGCGGCGTGGTGAGCAGCGAGTACGGCGCGGCGAACAAGACCATCATCGCGGCCATCGCGACGGCGAATGCGCGCGATGCCTCGGCCCGGCACATCTACGACGCGAGCCCCGACCTGGGCTGGCAGTTGTCGGCAGCGGATGTCGCCATCGTCGACATCTCGGCGATGGTCTACGACCGTCTGGCCTCAGGCAAGGCCCTGATGGTGACCCGCCCGGTCGACCCGGCCGCTCAGATCGACTCAGGAGGCTATCTCTCCGACTGCGAGTGGCTGAACGTCGACGATGCGGGAAGTATCCTCGGCGTGCTCGACGATCTCACCCATGACAGCGAGGCCCATGACCGGCTCAAGATCTGGGTCGAGCGTTACTTCGGCGACACCGGTCCCGGAGTCGCCACGGAGCGTTTCCACGCCGCTGTGGCGCACCTGATGGACGAGTGGGAGCGCTTCGACACATCCCACCCGCAGGCCGTGAGCCTGGAAGTGGTCGAACCAGCCATCGACGCTCCGACGGACGAGGTCAGCGACGTCGAGAAGCTCTAGTCTGCACGGGGCGGTGTCGGCGTTGTCGGGTGCGGTGCTCCGGGCATCCGTCGCCGGGGGGACAGCCGGCCGGACAGGCCGGTCAGGGACAGCCGGGTGATCCCCGGGATGCGGCGGGCCGGCGATTCCCGAACGACGATCCGCACCCGGGGGTCCAGTTCCTCGCGGAAACCGACCGGCGGCTGGCCGAACGCGAGCCGCGACGAGTGAACGACCCGCGAGCCCAGGATGTGGTTGCCCGCACCCCCGATGATGGCGCCCACACCGAACGGCAGGGCCTTGCCGATGAAGCTGGCGCCGCCCCTGGCGGCGAACTGCCGGATGAAGCTGCTCTTCAGCCGATCGGTCAGCGGTCCCATGATGGCCCGGGGAATGCTGGTCGTGATGAGTTCGCCCCAGTAAGCGGCGCGCGGGACGCCGGAGCCGGAGACCTGGCCGGCCAGCTGGCGCACCAGGTCTGAGCCTTCGCGGCCGAGCATCATCGTCATCACCAGAGCGCGTGCCCGCTCGGGGTCCTCGACCGTGATGCCGTGCACCTCGCTCACCGACTGCGTGAACAGGGCGGTGGCCTCGAGGAACCCGGCCGTCTCCACGCCGGAGATGGCCAGGGTGACGGCGGTGCCGACCCCCGGGATGACCGCCGTCGCGCCGACCGCGGCACCCCCGGTGGTGACGGCGGCGAGGTAACGCCGCTCCAGGATCCGGATGATCTCCACGGGCGACGCCTGTGGGGAACGGCGGCGCACGGAACGGATGTGCGCGAGCACGGCAGGACGGTGAATCGCCATCACGCGGTCGAAGCCCGTGACGATCCCGGTGGGGAGCTGGCCGCCTTTCGGCAGGCCACCCGTCTCGGAAATAATCGGCTTGGTTTTTTTGGCCATCAGAGTGCCCTCCGTCAGTGTCCCGATGAGTTTACGTGCCCCGGCTGGGTGCCACTGGCGGAAAACTCGGTGCGCGCCTATACAAGGAGAATGCCTGAGCCGAAGTCAGAAGCATCCCGAATCCTCGGTGTTCGCCTGCGTCGTCGGCGGCGCCAGCTGTCCCTCAATCAGGAGGCCGTCGCCCACCTGGCCGGCCTCAACGTGTCCAACTACGCGCGGATCGACCGGGGACTTGGCAACCCCACTTTCCATACCCTGATCCGGCTTGCCACAGTGCTCGGCATTGAGCCGGGCGATCTGATGACCGGGTTCAATTCCGCTCAACTGCCGCCCTCCCGGGACGGCCTGGAAGATCCGGATGCCGTGATGGCCTCGGCCCGTTAGGCCGGCTTGATCCCGTATTGCGAGTTGTAGAGCGCCAGCACCTCGGTGATGGGGGCATCCAGAACCAGCGCACCCTTGTCAAGGTAGAGGCCTCGGGTGCAGAAGCGCTTGAGGTCCCGCTCGTTGTGGGACACGAAGAACAGAGTTCGCCCACCGGCGAGCAGTTCCTCGATCCGCCGGTAGCACTTTTCCCGGAACGCCTTGTCGCCGACGGCGAGCACCTCGTCCACGAGCAGGATGGGCTCCTCGAGCCGGGAAATCACGGCGAACGCGATGCGCACCTTCATACCACTGGACAAGTGCTTGTAGGGCGTGTCGACGAAGTCGGCGATCTCCGCGAAGGCGATGATCTCGTCGAAGCGCGCCGCGATCTGCTTCTTCGTCATCCCGTGCAGGCCCGCGGTCAGGTAGACGTTCTCGCGCACAGTGAGGTCGTCCACGAAGCCACCCGTGATCTCGATCAGCGGGGCCACACCCTCGGTCACGCGCACCGAGCCCTCGTCGGGCAGCACGACGCCGGTGACCAGCTTCAACAGGGTCGACTTGCCCTGCCCGTTGCGACCGACCACGCCGATCGCCTCGCCGCGCTGCACCGTGAACGCAACGTTCCGCAGCGCCCAGAATTCGTTCGGGCGGATGCGCCGCCTCCGGGCGGCGAACAGGTCCTTGAACGAGCGCCGACCGCGTCGATTGCGGCGGAAACGGATGCCGACACCCGTGAGGGTGATCACCGGTGCCGACACTAGATCTCCTTCAGGACGGCGCGCTCGGTGCGCGTGAAGACAACCAGGCCGGCGACAAGAAAGAGGACCGACATCAGCGCGCTGATCAGCACGAGATTCCAATCGAGCTGCTCGGGGAAGAACGCGGCCCGGTACAGGCTGAACAGGCCGCTGAGCGGATTGAAGCCGGCCCAGAACTGCAGTTCCGTGGGCAGGTCCGCGGTGCCATAGATGATCGGCGATGCGTAGAACAGGAAGCGGAGGATGAGCTTCACGGCCCGCTCAAGGTCGCGGAAGAAGACCACGAGGGGAGCGACGATCAGCCCGATCCCTGCGGTCAGGATCGTCTGAAGCAGGATCGCGAGGGCGAAGAGGGCCGCACCCGCGCTGAGTTCAGCCCCGGAGATGAGTGCGAACAGCAGAAGCACCGGGATGGACGCCACAAACTCGATGCCCTTGGACAGCACGAGCCGGTTCACCCAGATCGTGCGGGGTATTCGGGTGGACCGAATCAGCTTCGCTTCGCGCAGGAACGCGCGCGTGCAGTCGGACACGGTGCCGTTGAACCACATCCACGGCAGCAGCGCCGACAGCAGGAAGACGATATACGGTTCGTTGCCCACCGTGCGCTGGAAAACCTGGGTGAAGACGAACCAGTAGATACCGGCCATGACCAGAGGGTCGAGAATCGACCAGAAGTAACCGAGCAGCGACGTCGAGTAGCGCACCCGCAGATCCCGCTGCGTGAGCAACCAGAGGGAATGACGGTACCTGGCGAAAGACGTGCGCTGCTCAGGGCGCACTTCCGCATATCTACTCACGCGCTCTATCGTAGGGGCGCGGCGCGCGCCCCCGCGAAAGGCGCCGCTAGACGAAGAGGTTCGCCCGTTCGAGATCCTCGGCGAAGTCGACCTCGACCGCGTAGAAATCGGAGATGTCGAGAGGCTCGACCAACAGGTTGTTCTTCTCGATCGCGAGTTCGATGCCGCGCTCGAAGTAGTCCTGGTCGGCGACCTTCGTCAGGTGGTGGACCAGTACAGCCTTGTACGCGCTGGAAATGAAGTTGATGCCCACTGCCTCGCCCAACCCGCCCTTGACAGTCTTGGAGAGTTCTTTGATGTAGCCCTCGGCGCTGGTCGTGTACTTGACCTCCTCGTCGGACACCTTGGAGGTGTTGACGGTGACGAAGGACTGGTCGCGAGCGACCATCGCGGCAGCGCGGTCGAGAATGGCCGGGTCGAAGACGACGTCACCGTTCATCCAGAGCACACCGCCGGTGGTGGACGCCTGGAGAGCGCGCAGAAGGCTCTTCGAGGTGTTGGTCTGGTCATACTCTTCGTTGTAAACGAAGGATGCCTGCGGGAAGGCCTCGATGATGTGCTCGAGCTTGTAACCGACCACGATGGTAACTTTCGCCTTCTTGCCGAAGGCGTGCGCGATGTTGTCGAACTGCTGCTGCATGATTGTTCGACCGTCGTTGAGTTCGGTGAGCGGCTTCGGAAGCGAACGTCCGAGTCTGCTGCCCATACCTGCTGCCAAAATGACTACCTGGGTGGTCACGATTGTCTCCTCAAAAAAGAATTCGAGTGACCGAGACTCCCTCAGATTCAGATCGAGTTTGTCTAGGGTTCACTTGTACGTTCACGTATAGACACACCGTTATGCCAACTCGAGAGTACCCTACGCCCTCGGTTGGGGGGAAGAGCGGACTCCTTTCCGTGTTGCTTTCGTGACCCGGGCGCCCGTGGCTGGGCAGCGCCTGACTGTGTTTCCGGGTGACCCCCGAAGCCTGCGATGTCAGACGGTCCTTGGTAGGTTAGCGAGGTGACTCCAGCGCCCCCGACATCCGAGCCCGACGAGCAGAAGGTGCCCACTTCTGCGCTAGATTCTGCTGAAACACAGGCCACGACGCCGGCTGTTGTGCGCACCGTCCCGGTGCGCAAGGCCCCTGTCCCCAAGGCGCCGCCGCGCACGAAGGCTACCCCCCGTGTGGCCGCCGGGCGACCGAGTACGGCCCGCGCAAAAGCGGCTGCAGAAGCGAGGGAGGGCACCCCCGGGGCGCCCCTTCCGAAGAAACCCGCGGCCAGGGCCAGCCCAAAGCCCGCACCGAGACCGGGCCCGAAAAGGCCCGTCGCAGCGCCGGAGTCTGACTCTGAAGGCACGTCGCCGACGGCCGACGCCCCGACACTCGCCTCTCCTCCCATCACCGCGGCTCGCACGACGTCGGCTCGCACGACGTCAGTACGGGCCACGGCCGCGCGCACGGCGGCGGCGAAATCTGAGTCCGTCGCGAAAACCGGCGCGGCCCGGTCCAGTGCGGCCAAGGCCAGCGCAGCGCGGGCTGCGGCCATCCGGGCGGCGACCTTGGCTGCGGCCGCGGCCGCGGCCGCCGTCGCCGAACCTGACGCGAGGTCAGTCGAACCTGTCTCTGAGCCTCTCACCACTGACTCTGAGAGTGTCGAACCTGACGCGGAGCCCGCCACGCAGGTTCTGCCGGAGTTTATCCCGTCGCCGGGCGAGGAGGCCGAGCCGGTCCTGGTCACCGCGCTGTCCGTGCCCCAGCCATTCGCTGCCGACGCATCCGCTGCCGACGCATCCGGTGCCGACGCATCCGTGTCGGCAGGCATCGAACTGGTGCCCGTACCGGTGCAGCTGCCTGGGTCCGCCGAAACGGAGCTGCTGCCTGCCGCCGCCCCCGCTGCCGCGGAACCGCCCGTCGTGAAACGGGCCTCCCGCAAGCGCGCCCCGGTGATTGCGCCGACTGCGCTCGATCTCGCCCCGCCGGTTGTGCTCGCGGTCAGCGGTCTGCACAAGAGCTTTGGCCGGACCGTGGCGGTATCGGGCATAGACCTCGAGGTTCGCGCGGGGTCGTTCTTCGGGATCGTCGGGCCCAACGGCGCCGGCAAGACCACGACGCTCTCCATGGTCACCGGGCTGCTCCGGCCGGATGCGGGCACCGTCACGGTGAACGGCATCGACGTCTGGGGGAGCCCGATGGCCGCCAAGCGCATCATCGGCGTTCTGCCTGATCGACTGCGCCTGTTCGACCGCCTGACCGGAGCCCAGCTGCTCTATTATTCCGGGGTGCTCCGGGGTCTCGACGACGTCACCGTGCGGCAGCGCGCGGCCGACCTGGCAACCGCCTTCGGCCTCGAAGACGCGCTTAATCGCCTCGTCGCCGACTACTCGGCCGGCATGACGAAAAAGATCGCACTCGCCTGCGCGATGATCCATTCGCCGCGACTGCTCGTGCTCGATGAGCCGTTCGAGTCCGTCGACCCGGTCTCCGCCGTCAACGTCACGGAGATCCTGCAGAAATACGTCGCCAGCGGTGGAACGGTCGTGCTGTCGAGCCACGGAATGGATCTGATCCAGCGCGTCTGCGATCGTGTCGCCATCATCGTGGAGGGTGCGGTGCTGGCCTCCGGCACCATCGACGAGGTTCGCGGCGAGAAAACGCTCGAGGAACGGTTCATCGAGCTGGCCGGTGGACGCAAGGTGGCGGAGGGCATGGAGTGGTTGCACAGTTTCTCGGACTGAAAGTCCGCCTGCTCGCCAATCTGTTCCGGCGCAGCCCCTGGCAGGTCGCCGGCATCGTGATCGGCCTGCTCTACGGCCTCGCCCTGGCCGTCGGCCTCTTCGTAGTGCTCGTCGGGCTGCGCTTCACGGGAGATCCCGTCGCCATTCGCGACGGCCTGGTCGTCGCTGGATCACTCGTCGTGCTCGGCTTCCTGCTGTTCCCGCTGGTCTTCGGGATCGACGACACCATGGACCCGCGCAAATTCGCGACCATGGGCATCCCTAGCCGGAGGCTTTCATTCGGTCTGGCGCTGTCCTCTCTGGTCGGGGTGCCCGCGTTCGTGCTCTCGGTCGTACTGCTCGGCACGGTCGTGACCTGGTCCCGCGGCCTCTTAGTGACGGTGCTCGCCCTCGCCTCCGCCACCCTGCTGCTGGCCACCTGCATGCTCGTGTCCCGGGTGAGCACGTCGCTGGGGGCGTTCCTGCTGGCAACGCGTCGATCCCGGGAATTCACCGGAATCATCGGGGTGCTTCTTCTGGTGATGATCGCCCCCGTCGTGCTTCTGGCGCTCAACTTCGATTGGGGTCGCTACGGCCTCGACCTGATCGGCGGGCTGGCGGGCATCCTCGGCTGGACGCCCCTCGGTGCGGCCTGGGCCGTTCCCGGGGATGCCTCCACCGGGCTCTGGGGTGCGGCCGTGCTCAAGCTCTCGATGGCCGCGGCAACGACGTACCTGCTGTGGCTGGCCTGGCAGGGACTGGTGGCACGGATGCTCGTCACGCCCGGCCGCGAGGCTCAGGCCCGCCAGTACGGCGGGCTCGGGTGGTTCGACAGCATGCCGCACACTCCGATGGGTGCGATTGCGGCCCGTAGCCTCACCTACTGGCGCCGCGACTCCCGGTACTGGATGTCGGTGATCGTCATCCCGGTCATTCCACTGATCGTCATCTTGCCGTTGTCGTTCGCGGGGTTGCCGATCTCCTACCTCGCTCTTCTGGCGGTGCCGTTGATGAGTGTGTTCCTGGGCTGGACCCTGCACAACGACGTCGCCCTGGACCACACCGCGGTCTGGCTGCACGTGGCTTCCGGCACCCGCGGATTCGAGGACCGGATGGGCCGGTTGGTTCCCGCACTCTTCGTGGGGATCCCGATGATCGCGGCGGGGTCGGCGATCAGCGTGTCGGTCTACGGCGACTGGGCGGTGATGCCGTCCATCCTGGGGGTGAGCACCAGCATCCTGCTGACCGGGCTCGGGCTCTCGAGTTATTCATCGGCGCGCTTCCCCTATCCGGCGACCAAGCCGGGAGACAGCCCTTTCGCTCAGCCTCAGGCGTCGGACACGGCGGCCGCGCTGATCCAGTCGTTCACCTTTGCGGGGTCGATCCTGCTTTCGCTCCCGGCTCTCGCCTGCGCGCTGCTCGGCGTCTTCGTCGACCCGGTCTGGAACATTCCGGCGCTCGTGCTGGGCGTCGCCAGCGGACTGATCACGCTCGTGGGCGGGGTCTTTCTGGGTTCGCTCGCGTTCGAACGGCGCGGGCCGGAGATGATCGCCTCCGCCGTGCGGGCCTAGGCGTCCTGACGTTCGCGTGGCGCGCGTGCTGCGCCGCTGCGCCGCTGCGCCGCCGGCACGCCACGCGCGGAGGGGCGCAGCTCCCGCGCGACTCGCTCGCGGTATCCTCCGGGCTCCGGCTCGCGGGCAGGATCGGCAGGCCTGCCGGTGTGCCCGCGGGTTGTTTAGACTGAGTGCATGACTGATCACTTTCGCGCGAGCATCGCAGAACCCGGAAACCCCGGCAGCGGCGGCGGCACCTCGACGCTCGACCGTGAGCTCGAGCAACTCCTCAACCAGGAGCACATCGAGCCGGGCGACCACGAGCGTTTTTCGCATTACGTGCCCAAAGACAAGATTCTCGAATCGGCTATTTCCGGCAAGCCGGTGCGCGCCCTCTGCGGCAAGAAGTGGCTGCCCGGACGCGACCCGGAGAAGTTCCCGGTCTGCCCGGCCTGCAAGGCCATCTACGAGAAGATGAAGGCCTGACCTGCCGGTTGAGCGCTACCGGTACAGGGTCGGGATGACGGGGTCGCCGCGCCCGAGGCGGAAGGCCTCGATCGGCAATTCCTGCATGACGGCTGCGTGGTGCGCGCGGGCGCGGGTCGTGCCGGCCGCCCCGAGGTAACTTTCGTCGATCACGCCGTCGGTGATCAGAGGCACCAGCAGCACGCGGTCCCGGCCCGAAGGCTCTGCGGGCGGAGTGGAGTCGGCCGGATCCTCGCCGATCAGGACGACCTCGGCGCGCGCGATCCCGGCGGAGTCGAGCCGGCGCACGGCCCGCTTTCGGCCGCCGACCGAGCTCTTCGCGGGTGAGGTCTTGGCGACGGGCACCCAGTCTCCGGCGTCGTCGCGGTGCGCGACGAGTTTGTAGACCATCCCGGCGGCGGGGGAGCCCGAACCGGTCACCACCGATGTGCCCACGCCGAAGGCGTCCACGGGCGACGCGGACAGGGCGGCGATGGAGAACTCGTCGAGGTCGCTGGTGACGGTGATGTGCGTGTTGACGGCACCGAGCGAGTCCAGTTGGCTGCGGGCCTCCGCCACCCTGGTCGGCAGGTCGCCGGAGTCGATCCGGATCGACCCGAGCGCCGGTCCGGCCACCCTGACGGCCAGTTCGATGCCCGCGGCGACGTCGAAGGTGTCCACGAGCAGAGTGGTGGCCGGTCCGAAGGCCGCGATCTGGGCACGGAAGGCGTCTTCCTCGCTGTCGTGCAGGAGAGTGAAGGAGTGGGCGGCGGTGCCCATGGTGGGCACGCCCCAGCTGCGGCCGGCCTCCAGGTTGCTGGTCGAGGCGAAACCGGCTATGTAGGCGGCCCGGGCGGCGGCGACCCCGGAGTACTCGCCAGTGCGGCGCGAACCCATTTCGGCGAGGGGGCGGCCCAGGCTGACCGAGACCATCCGTGCGGCCGCGCTGGCGACGGAGCTGTCGTAGTTGAGCACGCTGAGAATCAGGGTTTCGAGGATGACGCATTCGGCGAAGGTGCCGTCCACCGTGATCAGGGGCGAGCCCGGGAAGTAGGCCTCGCCTTCCCGGTAGCCCCAGATGGTGCCGCGGAAGGCGTAGTCGGCGAGCCAGGCGATGGTGGGCTCGCGCACCACACGGTTGTCTCTCAGCCAGGTGAGTTCGGCATCCGTGAACCGGAAGGCCCGGATGAGATCGAGCAGCCGCCCGGTGCCGGCCACGATGCCGTAGCGGCGGCCGGAGGGGAGGTGCCGGGCGAAGGCCTCGAACTGGCACTCTCGTGCGGCGGTTCCACTTTGGATCGCGGCGTCCACCATGGTGAGTTCGTACCGGTCGGTGCGGAATGCTGAGGTTTCGGTCACCCGGAAAGCTTATCCGCCCGGCCCGATACGTGTTCTTGTCGGAGCAGAAGGCCTACAGCGCCCCGAAGGCGACGATGCAGTTCTGCCCGCCGAAGCCGAACGCATTCGCCAGGGCGAACTTCACCGGCTTCTCCCGGGCGACCCGCGGCACGTAGTCGAGCGTGCAATCCGGGTCCGGGGTCGTGTAGTTGATGGTGGGCGGGATGATGCCGGTTCGGACCGACAGGGCGCAGAGCAGGCCGGAGAGGGCACCCGCGGCGCCGATCATGTGGCCGGTCATCGACTTGGGGGCGGTGACGGCGATGGAATCGGCAGCGTGCCCGAGTGCCTGGCGTATCGCCGAGGTCTCGGCCCGGTCGTTGGCTTGGGTGGACGTGCCGTGGGCGCAGATCATGTCGATGTCGCTCGGGTTCAACTTCGACTTGATGAGTGCGCGGGTCATGGCCAGGCTCGCGAACTTGCCGGTGGGTTCGGGCGCGACGATGCTGTGGCCGTCGCTGGTGAGGGCGCCGCCCAGCACCTCCGCGTAGATCTGGGCGCCGCGGGCTCGGGCGTGGGAGAGCAGCTCCATCACGAAGATGACCGCTCCCTCACCGAAGACGAGTCCGTTGCGGTCGGCGTCGAACGGCCGAGAGGCCTCGGCCGGGGAATCGTTGTTCTTGGAGGCCGCGTGCATGGCGTTCAGGCCCGCGAACATGACGGGCGTGATCGCAGCCTCGACCCCGCCGGCGATGACGACGTCGGCGTCACCCATGACGAGCATGGTGCGTGCCTCGAGGAGTGCGTAGGCTCCGCTGGCGCAGGCAAGGGCACTCGCGTTGACCGGTCCGTGGACGCCGAGGTCGATCGCGATCTCGCAGGCGGCCATGTTCAACAGGGCGGAGGGCACGAAGCGCGGCGGGATGCGCCGGGAGTCGCCGGAGTTGACGAGCTCGGTGGCTTCCTGGATCTCCGCGAAGCCGCTCACGGCGCTGTTGACGACGACCGCCGTGTCGATGCCTTCCATGGAGGCGCCGAAACCGGCGTCAGTCACCGCCTCGCGGGCTGCGGCGATCGCGAGCTGCGAGGCTCGGGATGCGCGCTTGACCTGCTTCACGGTCATCCGCTCGGCCGGAATGAAGTTCTTCACCTCGCCGGCGATCTGCGTCGGCAGACCGGCGGGATCGAATTGGGTGATCCGGGCTACGCCGCTGCGGCCGCCGGTGAGACCCGACCACGTGTCGCGCCAATTGTTGCCCAGGGGCGTCAAGGCGCCCAGCCCGGTGATTACGACTCGATCATTCACGGCGATCATCTCCTCAAACAACGAATGTGACGTCATTCTGTTGCGGCGTCCGTCGGTTGGCGGGAGCCATATTCCGAGTGTAGTTACGGCCATATTCCCCGAATGGAACGTGCTGACGCTACCGGGGCGAGACTGGGAACATGCCGTCAATCTTCCTGTCCGAGAGGTGATCTCCGGCCGCGCCGGACCGGGTGCCGCGCGTACACGGGTGGGGGTCAGGGATTCCGACTAGGCTCGACCGTCGTGACGGATGCACCGATTGGAATCTTTGATTCCGGAGTGGGCGGCCTGACTGTCGCCCGGGCAATCAAGGATCAACTGCCGAATGAATCGATCCTCTATATCGGAGACACTGCGCATTCTCCTTATGGCCCGAAGAGGATCGCGGATGTGCGCGGTTTCGCCCTTGACGTTCTCGACGACCTGATTGCCCAAGATGTGAAAATGCTGGTCATCGCCTGCAACACCGCTTCGGCCGCGATGCTCCGGGATGCCCGTGAGCGCTACAGCGTTCCCGTGGTCGAGGTCATCCAACCGGCCGTGCGCCGTGCCGTGCGCACCACCCGCAACAACCGGGTCGGCGTGATCGGAACACTGGGCACAGTCAAATCGCGCGCCTACGACGACGCGTTCGCCGCGGCCACCGACATCCAGCTCCTGACGCAGGCCTGCCCACGGTTCGTCGAATTCGTCGAGGCGGGAATCACCACGGGCGACGAACTACTGTCGGTCGCCGAAGGCTATCTCGCCCCGCTGCGGGCCGCGGAAGTCGACACGCTCGTTCTCGGATGCACGCACTACCCCTTCCTGCGCGGTGCCATCTCCTACGTGATGGGGGACACCGTGACCCTCGTCTCCAGCGACACTGAGACGGCCAACGACGTGTACCGGCTGCTGGTGAGCCAGGGCCTGGAACGCACCGAGCAGGCGCCACCCAGCTACCGGTACGAGGCCACCGGCGACAGCACCGACGATTTTCTGCACCTGGCTCACCGGCTGATCGGGCCGGAAATCGGTCGTGTCGACCTGGTCGAGACCGGGTCCTTCAGTTTGAGCGAGCTTGCCGAGTTCGCCGCATCGCATCCCAACCCCAAGGAGACCCCGTGACCGACACCGTGCGCGTAGACGGACGAACGAACGACCAGCTGCGCCCCGTCACGATCGAGCGCGGTTGGAGCGACCAGGCCGAAGGGTCGGCCCTGATCTCGTTCGGGCGCACCAAGGTGCTCTGCACGGCCTCGTTCACCAACGGCGTACCTCGCTGGATGGCCGGCAAGGGCAAGGGCTGGGTCACGGCCGAGTACTCCATGCTGCCGCGCTCCACCGACTCTCGGATGGACCGCGAATCGGTCAGGGGCCGCATCGGCGGGCGCACCCACGAGATCAGCCGCCTGGTCGGACGCAGCCTGCGCGCCGTGGTCGACATGAAAGCGCTCGGCGAGAACACCATTGTGTTGGACTGCGACGTGCTCCAGGCCGATGGCGGTACCCGCACCGCGGCCATCACGGGAGCCTACGTGGCCCTGGCCGACGCCCTCGAGTGGGGCAGGGAGAAGAAGTTCCTCAGCCAGAAGGCCCAGCCTCTGATCGACAGCGTCGCGGCCATCTCCGTGGGCATCGTCGGCGGTGAGTCCATGCTCGACCTTGCCTACACCGAAGACTCCCGTGCCGAGACCGACATGAACGTGGTCGTAACCGGCCGCGGCCTCTTCGTGGAGGTGCAGGGCACGGCCGAGGCCGCGCCGTTCGACCGCACCGAACTTAATTCTCTGCTCGACCTGGCGCTGGCCGGGACGATCTCCCTGACCGAGTTCCAGACGACGGCGCTGGGGCGCTAGGGCCATGCAGGTCGTTCTCGCCACCCACAACCAGCACAAGGTCGAGGAGCTGCGGCGCATCCTCGCCCCCCGGCTCCCCGACCTCGACGTGCTGGCCTACGACGGCCCCGAGCCGGTCGAAGACGGCGTCACCTTCGCCGAGAACGCTCTGATCAAGGCGCGCGCCGCCGCCGCGCACACCGGTCTGCCGGCCATCGCCGACGACTCCGGCATCTGCGTGAACGTCCTCGGCGGTTCACCCGGCATCTTCTCGGCCCGCTGGGCCGGGCCCGCCCGGGACTCCGACCAGAACCTGCAGCTGCTGCTCTGGCAGTTGGGCGATGTGGCCGCCGAGCACCGCGGCGGACACTTCACCTGCGTCGCCGCGCTGGCCATGCCCGACGGCACGGAGTGGCACGTGACCGGGGAATGGCTCGGGCAGATCCTGACCGAGCCGAGCGGCGCCGGCGGCTTCGGCTACGACCCGATCTTCCTGCCCGACGGCTATGCGATCTCCGCCGCCGAGCTGACCCCGAACGTGAAGAACGAGCACAGCCACCGGGCGAGGGCCTTCGGCAAGCTGATTCCGGTGCTGGAGACGCTGCTGGAAGCCTGACCGGCGCATCCGTCTCGACTGCTGAGAACGGCACTCATTCCCAACTGACGGCTGAACTGGCGGCCGGGTGCCCGCGGCCCTAGCGTGGAGGCATGGGCCATGATCACGCGCACACCTCGCAGACGAACCGTGCGCGTCTGTCGGTGGCGATCGGGATTGTCGCCGCGGTGCTCGTGGTGGAGGTCGTCGGCGCCTGGCTGACCGGTTCCCTGGCCCTGCTGGCGGATGCCGGCCACATGTTCTCCGACCTCGCGGGTCTGATCATCGCTCTGACGGCCACCGTGGTGGCCGCGCGGCCGGCTACCGACCGGCAGACGTTCGGTTACCAACGGGCCGAGGTGTTCGGCGCCCTGCTGAACGGGCTCATCCTGGTGGGGGTTGCCATCGCCGTCGTGATCGGCGCCGTCGGCCGACTGGTCGACGCCGGCGGCAGCGAGGTGCGGGCAACTCCCATGCTGGTCGTGGCCGTGATCGGCCTCTTGGCCAACGTTGCGGCCCTGCTCCTGCTGCGCCCGGCGGCTGAGTCGTCGATCAATATGCGCGGCGCTTACCTCGAGGTGCTCGGGGACACCCTGGGCTCAGTGGCGGTCATCGCCGCGGCCGGGGTCATCCTGGTGACGGGCTTTGTACAGGCCGATGCGATCGCGTCGCTGGTCATCGCCGGCATGATCGCGCCCCGAGCCCTCGTGCTGCTGCGCGACGTGGTGCGGGTGCTGAGCGAATCGGTGCCGGCCGCAACGGATGTCGCAGAGATCCGACGGCACCTGCTGGAAACGAACGGCGTGGTGGCGGTGCACGATGTGCACGTGTGGATGATCACCTCCGGAGCCCACGTCTTCAGTGCCCACGTCGTGGTCGAACCTGTGGTGCTCGGCTCGGGTGGCTCCGGCGCACTTCTCGATGAGCTTTCCGCGTGTCTGGCCGACCATTTCGATGTGGACCACTCGACGTTCCAGCTCGAGCCGGCCGAGCACGCGGCGCACGAGGAGAACCCGCACCGGTAGCGTGACCCGCCGGGAGCAGCCCGGACTGTGTTGAGCCCGGACTGTGTTGAGTCCGACTGCGTTGAGCTCAGAGGTCGTGCTTGTGCTCGTCGTGCGTGTGCTTGTGGATGTCCTCGAAGGCGTCGGCGTCGAGGACGAGGCTTCCGGTTTGGATGGTCCGTCCGGTGCGTGCGTCCCGGCGGGCTCTGGACGCGGACTGTAGGTAGTGGAAGACGGTGGGGATGAGCGTGATGAAGACCGCGGCCAGCAAGATGATGTCGATGTAGTTCTGAACGAAATCTGCGACTGGCGGGATGTAGCCCAGGAAGAAGCCGAAGTAGGTGAGGCCGGTGCCCCAGAGGAGGGCGCCGATCAGGTTGTACAGCGAGTATTTGCGGTAGTCCATGTGGCCGACGCCGGCCGCGACCGGGGCGAAGGTGCGCACGATCGGCACGAAGCGGGCCACGATGACGGCCACGCCGCCGAAGCGAACGAAGAACGCGTTCGTGCGCTCGACGTTCTTGATGCTGAACAAACCGGATTCTTTGCGCTCGAAGACCCTGGGCCCGAACTTGTGCCCGATCAGATAGCCGACTTCTCCGCCGAAAAAGGCCGAGAATCCGATGGCCAGGGCCACCCACCAGATGTCGATCTGGATGACCCCGGCAAAGGTCAGCAGGCCGGTGATGACCAGCAGGGTGTCGCCGGGAAGCAAAAACCCCACCAGCAGGCCGGTCTCGGCGAAGACGATCGCGCAGACGCCCAGGAGGGCCCAGGGTCCGAACCCGTTGATCAGGACTTCCGGGTCGAGCCAGGGGATGACTGCCGTGGGAAGCAGGGCTGTATGAATCACTAAGAAACTCCTGTGGGCGTCGGTCAGATCGGCCGGGCGGCGGGATCACTGTGTGCTCTGTTATAGGCTAACGCGGTTTTCCGACAGTGCGCCGTGGGCTCGCAGTGGGTCAGGGAGCCTGGACCACTGTCGGGTCGTCGGGGAGCGCGCTGCGGGCATCCAGCCGGTTCTGGGCGCGATCCATCAGCAGGGTGCGCATGCCGAAGATGATTGAGGCGGTGATGAAGACCCCGGCGATGACATAGGCGGTGCTCTTCACGCCAGGGATGGCGGCCGCGTAGTAGCCGGTCAGAGTAAGACCCACGCCCCAGGCCAGGGCTCCGACCAGATTGCTGGTCAGGAACGTGTAGTAGTTCATGCGGCCGACGCCGGCGATCACGGGCACGAAGACGCGGCCCCATGGCATGAACCGGGCGACGACCACTGACCACCAGCCGTACTTGCGGTAGAAGGTCTCCGTCTTGGCGATGGCCGTGCGGGTGTGGCGGCCGCCGTGGCGGTCCAGGTAGGAGCGGCCGAAGTGGCGCCCGAGCAGGAAACCGACCTGGTCACCCAGGAACGCGGCGATGCCGGTTCCGACGGCCAGAACGGCGATGCTCAGGCTCGGCGTGGATGCAGCCACCAGGCCGGAGCCGAAAAGCAGGGAGTCGCCGGTGATGAACGGGATGAAGACCCCAAGGAACACCGCCGTTCCGGCGAAGACCAGGGCCCAAACGAGCAGGTAGAACAGAACGACGCTGGTACTCTCCAGCAGTTCGTTCAATTGGCCGTCCAGGGCCGAGATGTGACTCATGTGCGGGAGAGGGGACTTGAACCCCCACGCTCGAAAGCACAGGAACCTAAATCCTGCGTGTCTGCCAATTTCACCACTCCCGCGAAGTGCGCTTCCAGTGTACTTCGAGGGAGAGCCCCGCCCGTGAGCGTTGGCCACCTCTCTGGACCGGGCACCGGGGCCACCGCACTGTCGCATCGCCGCACGGGTCGGCCAGATCTGCACGTCTCCGGGCGCGTGGCTGTGGATAAGTCGGGCGTGGTCGGCGAGGGATGGGCGATCATGCAGGAATGAGCGAAGCCGTGCGCATCATCACCGAGCAGGTTCGCACTCGGGTGCGTCGCGACGGCGTCGACCTGGCGTCGAACTCCGGGCTCGCCGAGCAGTACGTGCGCGACGAGGTGCAGCGCTACGCCGAGCGGGCGCTCGGCAACTCCCTGCCGCTGATCGCCGACGAGCGCCAGGCGGCGCGCGAGGTCGTGGCCTCACTGACCGGGTTCGGGGCGCTGCAACCGTTCCTCGACGATCCCGGCATCGAGGAAATCTGGATCAACGCGCCCAGCCGGGTGTTCGTGGCCCGCGACGGGGTGCCCGAGCTGACCACCATGGTGCTCACCGCGCGGGAGGTGCGCGACCTGGTCGAGCGGATGCTGCAGGCCTCCGGCCGCCGCGTCGACCTCTCCTCCCCGTTCGTCGATGCCTCTCTGCCCGACGGGTCGCGGTTACACGTGGTCATCCCGGATATCACGCGCCAGCACTGGGCGGTCAATATTCGCAAGTTCACCCGGCGCATCCGCGACCTGAACCAGCTGGTCGGGCTCGGGTCGCTCACGCAGCAATCGTCCGAGTTTCTGCGCATGTGCGTGCTGGCCGGGCAGAACATCCTCGTCTCCGGTGCCACCCAGACCGGCAAGACCACCATGCTCAACGCCCTGCTCTCGGCCACGCGCAAGAACGAGCGCATCGTGACGGTGGAGGAGACGTTCGAACTCGACCTGGCCGCGCGCGACGTCGTGGCGATGCAGTGCCGCCAGCCGAGCCTCGAGGGAACCGGGGAGATCACCCTGCGCCGCCTGATCAAGGAGTCGCTGCGGATGCGCCCCGACCGGCTGATCGTCGGCGAGGTGCGCGAAGCCGAGAGTCTCGACCTGCTCATCGCCCTGAACAGCGGGCTAGTGGATATAGAGTAAGACAATTATGAGAGCAGCCCTATACATGCGCATCAGCCAGACGGACGAGAAGTTCGACAAGGTGGAACTTCAAGAGAAGCGTCTCAGGAAGCTGGCCAAGGACAACGGCTACACAGTGGTGGACGCTTTCTCAGACGACGGCGTCAGCGGCTGGTCGGGTAAGACCCGCCACGGCTGGCTGAAACTAATTGATGGTGTCAAAGCCAAGGATTTCGACATTGTGTTGGCCACCGCCGAGGACCGCTTCACTCGAAACTCAGAGGAGAAGATGGGCTTTCAAGTCGAATGTGCAAAGGCTGGTGTGAAGTGGCACACCCTTGGTGGCGGACAGCTCGACCCCTCGAATGCTCCCGGTGGCCTGATGGGAACAATCTCAGGGGCCATTGCTCAGTACGAGTCCACCGTCAAGTCTGATCGTCTGAAGGCGCGTTTCGAGGATGAGACCATGAACGGCAAACCCCTCTGGGGAACTCGCCCCTTTGGCTATGCTCGCAACCGGATCGACTTGGAACCAGAAGAGGCTGCCGAGCTGGCTTGGGCGTACCTGACAATACAGGACGGGGGCAGTGTCTACTCAATTATCAAGAAGTGGAACCAGGAAGGCGTCCTCACTACGCAGGGTAATCCTTGGAGTTGGGCCACTGTTCAACAGATGCTGAAGCGCCCCCGGAACGCAGGCCTTGTCGTCCGCCAGGGTGTCATTCAGGAGGGGATCACAGCGGTTTGGGAGGCCGTCGTCACAAGGGAGGACTGGGAGGCTACCTGTGCGATTCTCAGTGATCCCAAGAGGCGCACTGCCGCAGGCAGGAAACAGTCGCACCTGGCCGCAGGCCTGATCACCTGCGGGGTATGCGGTTCCGTCATGCGGTCTGCGCGGGCCAATCTCAAGGGGGTGTCCGTTCCGATCTACCGCTGTGCAACCAAGATGAACGTTCAGTCGGATGGCAGGCGGCACCCGACTGTACAGACCGACATCCTCGACCCCCTCATCACAGAGGCGATCGTGGCCGCTTTCATCTTCGGACCCACCAACCTGATCGCTGATCACAAGGCTGTTCCCACCGATGATTTGCAGGCGAAACTCTCCAAGGTGCGAGGAGCCAGGCAGCGTGTGGTGTCCCTCGTAGTCGATGATCACATCAGCCAAGGGGAGGCAGCAAAGCAACTGGATAGCCTCAAAAAGCAGGAAATGGGCCTGGAAGGTGAGCTGGCCGAAATCCGACGCACGTCGGCGCAGGGGGCAATGGCTCTGGGTCTCAAAGCGAGTTTGTTCACCGGAAAGCGAGTGGACTTTGCCAAGGCGGTCGACGCAAAGAAGGCACTCCGAGAACGATTCACGAGCCTTCCGCTAATCCATCAGCGCGAACTGTTGAAGAACCTATTGAGTGTGACTGTCGATGTCGGACGCTCCAGAGACCGAATTCAGATTACGCATCTGAGGGCGACCAGCCTCAACGAGGTTCCAGAAGCCCAATAGGCCGACCGTTCGGCACGCTCCCGTTCCAGTGCTCCTGCCTGTTATCTGCCCGACCAGGGGCTCTGCGCGCTGACTTCCCAATGTAACGAATGAGTAACGTAATGGGTCATTCAGTGAATTACGCCTGGCCGGCACCCCCTGGCCGATCACAATTGTGCTTGGGAGATACACTGCCGAACTCGTATTACGAGGGACGTGGAAGTCCGCCCCTCGCCCTGCTCAGTGGTTTCTTCTTAGAGGCCGTCAAATCTGAGCTGAATGGGTAAGGGAGGATTTCTACCCCCTCGTGGGGGTGGATAAGGACAGGACGTTCATCCCCAAGATTCAATAAGAGGTGAACTATGCCAACTCCAAGCAAACGTGTCAGAACGCAATTCTCGCGCACAGATGCCGACTTCAAAACGATGGCTTCTGAGGGCCAGATCAGGGCGATCAGAGGCCTCATGGCATCACTTCACCTAAGCATCGCCCCGGACGTGGAAAAGAAGCTCAGATACCAGACGACCTCGGACCAAGCGGATACGTGGATAAAGAAGCTCCGGAACCCGGACCAAGAACACACTCCTCAGATCGGCTACCTCTTGGGGCTTCGCGAGAAAGCCCGTAGGGCTGCCAGCGCCGAGGAGGTGGAGGCTCTAAGAGGCTTGTCAACTAAGGAACTGTCCTCGCTCACGCAACAGGCGATGCGGGACGTACAGGAGTGGAACGATACACACGGCGTACCCATTCCTAAATGGAGGATGGTCCGGGGCCTGTTTAGCCAGGAACTTCTCGAAAGGAACGGCTCATACAACACACCACGTCTCAAGCCGGGCCCTCGAAAACTCACCCTTGATGAACTCCGCAGATCGGTAGGGGCTCAAACCGGCGCCATTTGAGATTCGAGAAACGTGTGTGTCATGGGGGACGCAGTCTTGTGTAACACCAGGGTTACATTTCTTGGCTGGCGGAAAACCCATCTACGAATTTCGTCTCGTTGAGTGTCAAATGGCGTCGCATCTCAACCATCAGGTCGAACTTGTGACTGTTGCCGCCTGGTCCAGCGGTAGTCCTTGAGATGCCTCAACGTACTGTGTGTACCCCGACGTGATTGCGGCCACTACAGAACCGATCGTCACGAGAGCCAGCAAAACCGTCAGTGGCGAATAGGGATCCGTGGTTGAGATGGGCTGCCCTGTCATGGAGTAGAAACCAGTCAGAAGCCATATGAGCGTCCACGCACCCAGAATGCCGCGAGCTGTCTCAGTTCCTTTCACATATTCATGCTTGTCGGTGTTCCTAATCTTGTACGCCCAGATAGCGACGACGAAAGCGACAACCAGCCCTGGGAAGAGCAGTGCAATACCGGTGATCACCCCTTCAGCGGCAGGAATATTGGCAAAGGCCGTCAGCATCATTGCGTCGCAGAAGAACGGAAAAAGGAACCATCCGGGCGTGTATTTTCCAGGGAAATAGCGGTTCAGCGCTGTAGCCAGAGATGGGACTCCGAAGGCAAGGCAAGTAACAGTAAGGCCCATGAAGAAATCGCCCCGAGGTGCAAAGACGAGTAGCAGCAGGTAAGCGACAAAGAACACGAGCGCGGTGATAGCCCAGATGGCCCAACCTTGCCAGGGCTCGGATGTGCCCTCACGGGACGCTGCTGCCGAATTCTTCTTTCGATGCTCGGCCCAAGCAAGTAGAAGCAGATTGAGTCCAAGTCCAATGCAGACGCCTGCTGCGCTTGCGATGGTCGTTCTCCACCAGGCATCACGCGGCACGATGGAAAGGAAGGTCAGCATCATTCCCAACGCAATGAGGCCTAGCCCCGTCATTACGACGTGCTTGACTACCCGCTCGTAGCCGATCCTCAAGTGTCGAAGCATTGCGTTTCCCCCCAGTGCCGGTGCAGGCTGATCCGGCAGAATATCCCCGTATCTGCCTGTCAGGTTAGTGGTCTAGGGACCAGTGCAGACACCGCTTACCTCGTCGGACTCGAGCACCCAGTTTGAGCCTTAGCAGTGGTCGCGCGCCCGGGGGCACATCCGGGCCTCGAGGATCGGGTTCTCTCGTTCGCACTTCCAGCGGCCGCTCCTTCTCGATGTGGCGGGTCTCGACACCTCAGCCATGGACGGGTCGATAGAGTCTGAGCATGCACGTAGCCAACACCTCCGCAGCGCTGATCTGGACATTTGCTCTCGCTGTCCTGCTCTCGGGGTGTTCCAGTGCCCCGGAGCCCGCTCCGCCAAGCGCGTCACCGACACCTACCGTTGCGGACTCTTCGCTCAGCGACATGGAACGGGTCGAGCGAGCACAGCAGCTCGTTAAGGACGAGCTACCCGACGCGCCGATCTGGGAGGGTATGACTTTCGCTGGAGTCGTTCTGGATGAGGCAGCAGTTTGCGTAGACCGGAACTGGGGGCCAGGCGGGGGTCCAGGAGAAACCGAGGCAGGTGGCGTAGCCGGCTACGTCATCGTCACCTTCCCCAGTGATACCCTCGGCGAGCCGCAGGAGGGAACATGCGCCGACTACGCACCTGCCGAGGAAGAACCTGGCAAGGCGATCGACGTGCCAGCTGATGTGAAGAATAATCCCGGCCTTCTTGTCAGCACCGATTTTGGCGTGGATTGGCCACTCACCGTGCCCTACGTCGTCGTCCGTTGCGAGGAGAAGATCGCTGACGGACGGACTCTGCAACTTGTCATGCTGGACACGCCGGACGGAACCGCCTACGCCGTGAACGGCACTGCCCGCGACCACTCCGACCTGCCGGACATCTTCCCCATATGGTCAGCGAACCCCGACGTGGACGGACTCAAGGTCGACATCTCACCCGTCATTGACGCAGGCCTCGCGCTCTGTTGAATCCCCTCAGGGGAGAACGTCGATGCCAGACAGTTGCGCTCTAATCGAGGAGCTGGGGCAGCGATACCGGCGGAACACATCGCTCCATCCCGCTCGCGCCGTCGCAAGGGGCTAGGCGGCCGTCGAACGCGGTGGCTGGAGAGCGAGATGTCGTCGCTCCCACGACACGTCACGAGTACTACTTTCGGTCGGCAAGGCGGCCGCAGCCTGGATCGCCCGGACAGGCTGAGATGGCACGGGCCAGGACTCTAGCCTCCTTCGGTGGCTTCAGCTGAGCGGACGGTTTTGCTCCAGGCATCGGAAATGCGGCGGGCCATTTTTCGAACTTCACCGCGGGTGACGACAACCATCAAGTAGCCATCAACAATCCCTTGATCTGTCTCGGTCGTTCTGGCCGCGGCTGTCAAAAGGGAGTCGCAGCACGCCGGCTGAACTCGACTCCAGGGAGATGACTCTGTATTGAAATTCGCGACCGAGCGCCGCACCAGCGATCCCCGAAGACCCGAAGACCCGAAGACCCGAAGACTGATCCTTCAACGATTGTGGGTGCTTCGCTGCAGCCCCGGCCTGACGAAAGAAGCGCCAGGCTTCGAGGGGTAGGTCCGCCTCTTCCAAGCCCAAGCCGCTCGCAATGGTGCGAGAAAATTGTCAACCCCGTTGTGAGTGATCTGAGTTTCCTCGAAGATCACCGGCCCCCCCCAGACCATTAGGGCGAGAGAACGGGATCAAAGCCTGAACTTCGACTCCACCGATGGTTGCCGCTGTAAGTGCTAGTACTTCCGTTTTATCCGGATGCTCGGCCGGACGAGTGAACTCCCCATCGACGAAGGGCGAAGGGCTGGTCCACGCTTCCGCCACCACGAGAACGCCCGTCGCATCGACTTCCAGCGCAAGTTGCGCGACCATTTTCGCCAACTCCCGCTTCTGCTGCGCGTTCTCAGCGACCAGGAGGCGGTTCGCCAAGTATTTGGGCCCCCGAAAGAAGATTACAAACCAACCATGGTCTTCCCCGGAACGAAGGATTGCCTTTGCGCGTTCAATTTGCACGGGAAGGAGGTCGATGATGTTGCGAGCATTGCTCTGATCCAACGCGACAGTGGGTCTACCAGTCTCGTCAAGGTACCGAAGGGCACCCTGCGACCGTAGATTCGGGTCAAATTCGACTTCTGAAATCAGGCCAGCTTCAGACTCGGTCCCAGAATCGGCCCCCACAATCCGTGTCCGGAGATGGCGGGTGGTCGCCATACAGCCAGGAGGCCTCACTGTGGTTGTCAATGCACCGTCCGGAGTAGGACCTCCGCACCCGTAGCCGTGACTGCAGGTCGCGCCCGCTTGTTGGTGCGCACTGATCAAAACACTAGCGAGGACCGCGTAAACGTGGGCCAAGGCTGCGTTGAGTTCGCGACCGGGAAGCTGTGCATCCTCCCACCGCCGCTCAAATGAGACGGTTGCCTCCCTCACCAAGGATTCAGGAACACCGGAATCACGAAGATAGCTCGAAAAATCCTGTACACGGGCGAGCGGAGGTACAGGGACTCCGGTCCGGCTGAGTGTGAGGTTGCCTTCCAGGTCCTCCGCAACCTCGCGTGCAGCATCGTTGTAGTCAAATTCGAGCCGAATCGTTGTCTTGGATGTGGCCTCCAGGTCGCCAGAATGAACGATCCTCACTCGCGCCTCGTTCAACCACTTCAGAATCGGATCAGCACGCATTGCCTCCTGCCATGGCGCATACCAAGGCTCGAAGCCTGGAATGCGGGCTTTCTCGGATTGGAGGATAAAGGTGGTGTTTCGGGCCGCCTGAATTGCCGCATTCAAGTCCGAAAGATACTCGTCAGGATCGCCGTAGCCGTCCATCGCCCGGTGCCAGAAGCGGTGCACCTCGAGCAGCCGCCTCATGCTGGCAGGAATCGGGCATTCAGAATTGTCCATGTCTGAATCCTGCCTCATGGCCGGATGGCTACCCGTCACGGCGGGTTCCGTCCTTTGACCAGCGGACAACCCTGACCAACGAAACCAAGTAACGTCATGCGCGGTTCTATCGATGGTCCGTTCGGCCGCCAACCTGGTGGCTGCGAGCGGTGGATCACAGAAGGTCCCTGTAGCCACCCTCCGCTCACAACGGGTTCTCCAGAAGGATTACAGGGGAGCGGTGGAGTGTTCAAACCCGGTTCACCCTCGTACAACGGTGTAGATGCAGCATCCGACGCTTGAATCCAGGAGAACCCTCATGAGCAACTACACCTCGACCTTGACCCCGCGTGAATACGCCACGATTCCCGCGGCGCACGCCGTGAAGATTGGACTGAAGGACCAGGACTACGCTGCGTTGCTTTGCACTGACAAGGCTGGCCAGCGTTGGACCAGAGTGGGCACCGATCTGAACTATTTGAAGATGCTCATCCTGGGAGCGTCATTCCGTCCCAGGGCGACTGGGGTGTTCAATATCCCTCCGGCAACATTCCCCCAGGTTCGCGCTGGTTGGCCAGATGACTGGGTCTGATCACTTTCGACCGAATTGGGAAAGGATTAGTGTCGGAGCCCGGAGCCCGGAGCCCGGAGCCCGGAGCCCGGAGCCGTACTCGGAATCACAAACGGTCGTTTCCGGCCTGCCAGAGGCAGCTACGGTTGAGCCGAGGAGGTATGGCTATGGGAGTCAAGCGCGGGCACATGGTGTCAAAGGGTTACATCGAAGCTTGGGCCGTCAGCCAAAACGTCGTCGATGTGATCGACATTCAGGATCGGCGCGGCTTTCCATCATCCATCCGCAACGCCACGGTGGTGAGCTACGTCTATGACCCCAAGGTGCTAGCCCTCGACCTTGAAAAGGCCTACTCGAAGATCGAGGACGTTGGCACCCCCGTAATCGTCAAGCTGCGCAAGGGAGGGCAATCGCTCACAGATGAAGAGCGCGACGCAATGATTGCCTTTCTCGACATGCATCTGGATCGCGGTCGGTACGCCGACCAGACAAAGCTCCGCGCGCCGGCCCTGGTGCTGAAAACCGGGGGCGAGATTGAAGAGGCCGAGTTGGGCCTTGGCGATGTGCTGCTGCTCTCCCAATCACTCCCCGAAGTACTGAGGCTGCCGACGCTCGGGCTCGATCAGTGGGAGTGGAAGGTGTGGCCCGTCGAGGGTCTTGTCACCGGAGACGGTGCGGTACTCCTGTGGGGATCATCGTCAAAGGACGCCGAAATCTGCACAGTCACGTTCCCCCTGTCCCCCACCCGACTGCTCGTAATCGGCCGAGACTTGCCGGACGGGGTTCCCATGAATGACCGCATAGCTTCGAACAGCAAGCGTTGGATCGTCGGAGTGCACGGATCGCTCAAACTCGACTGGGCTGACGCGACAGATGTATAGGCCGGAGTATGGAAGATTAGCGACGGCAGGAGCTTAATCCAGCAGCGTGTCTGTCGTCGAACTGAGCAGGCCATTTGAGCCGCTTTGAATGCTGCCCGGTAACTATCGCTTACGGGGTGTGGGCGTGCACGCACCGCTGAGTAACTTGACCTACATGCACATCTCACAGAAGACGGTCGGTCTGCTCATCGACTACCTCGCCGCAAATACTTCACAGGCGACGCTGGGCGGCGAGTTGAAGCGGCACAACCTGGGTGATGCTGACCCTGGCCCGGACGATCGCCCATTCTCGACAATGAGCAAGGCCAAGCGAGCGGATAGAGCTCTCAGTGCGGCACTGAAGAGCGGCAAGGAAGACGATCTGGTCGATCTTGCCAATTCGGCTCTGCGTGGCCAGGAAGACGACACCCGCGCACCCGAGTGGGCGCGCGAGTTGCTGGCATCGCTCCGTGCCGATGGGTTCGCGTGCACCGCCACTAGAACCGTCGTGGCGTCTACGTCAACCTGGTCGACCAGCTCAACGCCGGAGATTCGATGGGCGATCACACCACTGGGCTACACCGGGCTCCCCGTCGCGTCGCTCGGTTCGGATCTAGCCGACCAGCTCAGCACCAAAGCCTTCGCGACTGCGGCCGGCCATTACAACCAGGCGCTCAACGCCTTCCACACGAGAGACTGGGCAGCATCCAACAGCCAGCTACGTACCACCTTTGAGTCCGTGCTGCTCGAACTGGCAACCCGTCGCACCGGGACTGATGCACCCGGCGGCGGTCGAGCTATCGATGCTCTGGAAGCGAACGGTGATCTGCCCTTCGGGCCGAACGAGTACGTCCGCGGGCTCTGGAAGCTGAGCCACCTTGGAGGTTCACACCCCGGACTCAGCGACGAAGAGGATGCGCACCACCGCATCTATGCGGTCAGCGCGATTGTCGGCTGGCTCGTACGTACGTACGCCTAATCGCCGGCGGGCCAGCTTGCTCGTCCGGCAAACTGCTGAAGCAACCAATGTTGAACGCGGAGGCGAAGTTACAGCTCTGCTGGCGCTTTGCTGAAACGACGACTCTCAAGAAGCACGCCTCGGGTACGTCTCTCCGAAACGGTGGTTTTAGTGCGACGCGAGTCCACCTGACAGGAAGCACTCCAACCCGCCTGTTTGCACTATCAAAACTCATCTCTTTATTCGTTTCACAAAACGTGTAATGATAGA
Organism: Cryobacterium sp. TMT2-4; assembly: GCF_004402575.1. Classification (NCBI taxonomy): domain Bacteria; kingdom Bacillati; phylum Actinomycetota; class Actinomycetes; order Micrococcales; family Microbacteriaceae; genus Cryobacterium; species Cryobacterium sp. TMT2-4. Next base: position 62,712 of record NZ_SOGE01000001.1, read on the forward strand.
CGAGTATTGATAATTCAAGGGGGAGCCTGATGGCAGATGTCGGCTACGTAAGGGTGAGCACCGCGGACCAGAGCACCGCGCTGCAGATCAAGGCAATGCAGGACGCAGGAATCAAGAAAGTCTTCAGTGATCAGGGTGTCAGTGGAACTCTCGCCAGCCGGCCAGCGCTGGACGAGGCGCTTGCCTACGTTCGAGAGGGCGATGTGCTGGTCGTGTGGAAACTCGACAGGCTCGGCAGGAGTACCAAGAATGTCCTGGAGGTCCTAGACGGGCTGAAAAGCCGTGACATTGGCTTCAGGTCCCTTACAGAGGGCCTGGACACGACTGGGCCAATGGGCGAAGCAATGTTGACTGTCCTCGCGGCCTTCAACCAGTTGGAGCGCGACGTGATCGTCGAACGCACCAAGGCGGGACTGGCAGCAGCTCGCGCACAGGGCAGGGTTGGCGGCAGGCCTCGTGTGATGGACCAGAAGAAGCAGGCGACCGCACGAACGCTTTACGATTCTGGAAACCACACGGTGGCGGAGATTGCCACCATGCTGGGCGTTGGAACGGCGACCGTTTATCGATACCTGAGCAGTTCGCGTGTCTCCCACGCTCTGAACGGTCAGGTTGGGCTCGGGGAAGTCCTGTGAAGGTCCAGCCCGCTCAGAAGCCCTCGCACCGTCACGCGCAGGCACAGGCCTGGTGGGTGGCGTCTCAGCTCGTCTCTCGCAATCCAGAAATTCGCTTGACGCAGCAGGTGGACTTGATTGACGGTGAATCATTGGTGTTGGACGTTACAGATCATCCGGACTTGGATAGGCGGGCTCGCAAGCGTCTGAAGATTGTTCTGAGTATGAGTAACGGCGTGCAGACCATCACCGCAGGTGAATTCAGCGCGTTGTCATGGCTGGAAGCTATGGCCCTGTCCGACCCGCTTGAACTCGTGAAGCGGATTGAAGGCGTCATGGGGCTAACCCCCGAACCTGAGCCGCTATGTCCAAAGAGTGCGCGAGCCCTCGTCTTCACTGTCCTTGCCTTGTTCCTTGCCGCACGAGTGAACGACGCGAAGCCATGGCATGTGCGTAGTCTGAACCCACTCACCCTTGGGGTCGACGACTGGGTACCGACGGACCTCTCGCGGTTCCCGGTACTCGAGCACCGCCTGATCGAAGAATTCGAATCTGCAGCTGTGCGCATGAGCGGCTCCCTCACATCAGCCTGGATCCTCTACAGGGGCTTCGATCCCGTGGCAGCCCTCGATGAGGAAGCCGGCCTGCACGCTCGCGGGTTGCGATTCGATCTTCACGAGATATACGTCGACAATGGCTGCGACATCCACACAACAACCAACCAGATTTCCTCCAAATTCGGCTCATGACGGAGTCGCCGGGCTTAACAAGAATTTCAAAACGCTACAGCCGTGAACGCTGATGCCTGAGTGATGGGATAAGTTCGAAATATCTGATCAGGGGGGAGAATCAATGGCCATCGAGCAGCCAATTACAGGGGCAGTCCTTGAATGGGCGCTGGCAACAGCCAAATACTCCCATCTCCAACTTGACTACGACCTCCAGTTCGCTCCTGGGTCCACACTGTCTTGGATAAACGGCGCTAAGCCCAATCAGGGTCAACTGCGGAAGCTTGCCAAGGCGCTGAACCGACCGCCGTCCTTTTTCTTCCTGCCGAATCCTCCAACCGTTACCTCCGTGGTCGCGGAGTTTCGGAAGTTTGCTGGGACTGACGTGGTGCCAGGCCCAGAAACTCTCGAGGCCATGCGGCTTGCCGGTCGGATACAGAAAACCACCGCATGGGTGCGGGACCAGACTAAAGAAACGCCCATTGCGATCCCGATTGCGAAGAAATCGGAAAACGTTGAGGAAGTCGCCGAGCGGCTGCGGAGATGGCTTAACTGGTCCACTGCTTGGCAGCTCTCAGCTGACCAGTCTGATAGTTCAGTGACCAAGCAGTTTCGAGTTCAACTCGAATCCAACGGTGTCCTCGTCATGCATCAATCGCTCGACGAGGGCGTCACACGGGGTTTCAGCTTGGCTAGCGGTACTGCCCCGCTTATTGCGATCAATACGCGGGACCCCTACCGAGCAAGGTTGTTCTCCTACGCACACGAACTAGTGCACCTCGCCAGTGGCTCCACGGCTGTATGCGACGTGCATGATGTCTCTGACAACACTGAGACCTTCTGCAATCGAGTAGCCGCCGCAATCCTGATGCCGAGGATCGAGTTCGGCGATCACGTTCGAAGTAAGCTCGGCGGCCGCAAAGTCTCCTCGCTTGAGGATGTGGCGCTCGTTAGGACTCGCTTCAGAGTTAGCCTTCGGGCGGCAGCGATTCGAGCGGAGACGCTGGGTCTGGCCTCCATCGGTCTCTACGACTTGGTGAACCGAAGGGCCGAGGTGAAGAAGCGTGGGGGGCAATTCATCCCCGGAAACGAGCGCGTCAAACCGGTCATTCGAGTTGACGAATTCGGGACCAGCTTCATTCGTACTGTTGAATCGGGCGTCTCTGCAGGGATTCTGAAATCCCTGCAGGCAGCAAACCTGTTGCGGCTTTCTGAGAAGGAGTGGACGCTGGCTCGTCAACTCGCTCTCTCTGGGCCAGAGGCCAGGTGATGTTCGTGGTAATCGCCGACGCGCAGGGACTCATTGGACTTCTCGACTTAGTTCCTAAATCTGATCAGAAGCCACTGTTCGATAACGTGACCAGGTGCTTCGAAAGCGGCCGCCTTCGTTTCCCCCAGGAGGTAATTGAAGAGCTGCACATCATTGCGAGAAACGATTTCATTTCTGGCTGGGGAACAGGGTTGGGGGCGACCCGGGATGCCTACACCGCGGATATTGCTTACCTCCGGCCACTGATGGCCCTGGTCGCGTGTCTTGGGTTCTCTGAAGGGTTTGAAGCCCTCGACAACAAGGACCCGGCGATAATCCATGTTGGTCGCCTCGCTTTTGAACTGCAGGACCGAAAGGTTCCCTTCTGCATTCTCTCCACGGACAGCGGCACTAATCCGCTCGTTCCAACGATGGAACAGCTGTGCGATGAGGCTGGCTGGGCAATGGAGGGTCCCGCCAAATGCGCGGAACTCCTGAGTCTTCTGGAGTTCTAGACCGCTGTGAGGTCTCGCCCTTCGGCCGTTATGTAGGCAGACATGACTACCGGCCGTGACGTGGTCTTGAGCAGAGTCGCAACGAGCCACTCTGAAAAGAGCAGCATCGCTCTAGAGGGTTCGGCGATTGCCCAGACCTTGTTCACCCTCACCACGGGATAGAGGATGTCGCTTCTGATGGCGGATTTGTCCCCTTCGGTGTTGCCTGGAAGCTGGATAGTGCCGATGGTCGGGTTTCCGTTAGCGTCAAGGTCCTGAAGGCCCGCAACGCCCCTAACCCAATCTTCGGCTCCACCTGTGCGTTTCAAGTCCCCGACAAGGAGGGCCAGACTGATAACCGCAGTCAGGTCGGGACGGGGTCCCTGCGCTGTCATGGCCTCGTTCAAGTGGTCGGCAATGGTGTCGGCTTCAATGTCCCCACGAAAAGCGAACAACGCCAGTGGGGGAAGTTTTCCGCTGAAGGACTTGAGCGCGTCAATGCTGGCTTTCTTCTCGCGAGCGTCTTCGATCTGGCGTTTCCCCAATCCTGTCTTCACTTCGATACATAACCGGACATTCTCGACGGGGAACAGCACCTGGTTAGTCTGCGCAAGCAACGCGGGTTCGTCACCCTGCTCATAGATCACCAGGTCCATCTGCTTGGAGAAGTTGCCCTCTGCATCGATCAACAAGCCAGATCCAACCCCGTATCGCGTTGGGACGAGGTTCTGCACGATTCGCGCTAGTGAACTCTCGTTTTCGGTTCCCTTAACCCCTTGATGAACAACAAGCTGATTCATCTGTTCAACCTCGGCTTGGAGCCGTTGCATTACGCCCCGCCAGTAGGTATTTACAACGTTCACAGGGCACCTCTCAGAGTTTCCAGCTGTCCCAGGCGCTCACGGGCGTCGCCTTCTGGAATGCCCACAGCGAAAATCGATGTGCACAGGTCGCTATGCGTCAGCCTATCCAGAACAGCGTGGCTGGCTGGCCGAGACGCTGCACTCGTTAGCAACCGTGATTGACTAGAATGTCTTACGCATATCTAGGGCTGCCGGGCATGTGTTCGATCCATGCCAACAGTGCCCGGGATGCGCTCGGCAAATTGTCCACGCTGCCGCTTCTGGCGGGCCGCAACATCGACTCCTCGTTCGTGCTGCCGACCGTGGCCGGCTGCATCGACATCGTCGTGCACTGCGAGATCGACCGGAACGGACGGCGCCGGGTGACGGAGATCCTTGCGCCGAGCGGCCAACTGTCAGGGGCGATGATCGAGGCCAGCCCGATCTTCCTGGCCCAGCGGGGCGCCCTTGAGCCGACCGGGGGGTATCCGACGAAGCTGGCCAAGTTCCACGCGGCCGGACTCGACCCGGCCATCGTGCTGCGGGCCGGGGCCGTATGACGCTCGCACTCGGGGCTCTGCTCGGCACCGGGCTGCTCCTGGTCGCCGCGCCGTTCCTCTGGCCGCGCACCAGGGGCAAGGCCCGGTCCCGCACGCCGGGACGGCTGCGGGCGAACCTCGCCCAGGCCGGACTCGGCAGCCTGCCGCTGCCGGCCTTCGTCGCCCTCTCGGTGGTGCTGGGGCTGGCGGTGTCGGCGCTGAGCCAGGCCCTCCTGGGCATCGCTGCCCTGTCGATCGTCACCGCGCTCGCCGGGCTGTCGCTGCCGACGCTGATGGTCGTCTGGCGGGTGCGCGCCCGGCGGCGGGCGAACCGCGCCGTCTGGCCCGACGTCGTTGACCACCTGGTGTCAGCGGTGCGGTCGGGCCTGGCACTGCCGGACAGCGTCGGCAGCCTGGCAGGGGCTGGCCCGCTGTCGACGCGGCCCGCCTTCGCCGAGTTCGCCCGGGAATATCAAGCGACCGGCAACTTCGGTTCCGCCGTCGACGGGCTCAAGGTCTCCCTGGGTGACCCGGTGGCCGACCGCATCCTGGAGACGCTGCGCATGGCCCGGGAGGTAGGCGGCAGCGACCTCACGGTCGTGCTGCGCAGCCTCGCGGCCTGGCTCCGGCAGGATGCCGCCATCCGCTCGGAGGTCGAGGCGCGCCAGTCCTGGATCGTCAACGCGGCGCGGCTGGGCGTGGCCGCGCCCTGGATCGTGCTGCTGCTCCTGGCCTCCCGGCCGGAGGCGGCGGTTGCCTACAACACCTCCGCCGGTGTCGTCGTGATCGTCGGCGGCCTCGGCGTCTCCGTGGTTGCCTACCGCCTGATGGTGGCGCTGGGACGGCTGCCAGAGGAACGCCGGTGGTTCAAATGAGCGCCGCGCAGGCCTGGGCGCTGTTCTGCGGCACCGCGTTGGGCGTGGGGCTCTGGTCGCTCGCCAGCTTGGTGCCTCGGCTGAGTCGGCCGCGCCTCGCGCAGAGGCTGGCGCCGTACATCCTCGACGTGTCGGCGGAGGCGCGGCTATTCGTGGGGCGCACGACGGTGCATCCGTTGCCGGTGCTCGGCACCCTGTTCGCGCCCGTGTTCGGCGCCCTCAAACGAGCGTTCGGCGCCGTTCTCGGCGGCACGGAGACGATCGCCCGACGGCTCCGGCAGTCGGGGTCGGTCCGCGGCACCGACGAGTATCGATCGGAGCAGGTGGTGTGGGCGCTCGCTGGACTCTTCGTCGGGGCAGGTGCGGTGGTTGCCCTGCCGGCGTTTCGGTCGATGCCGGTGCTGGTGCAGGTCGTTCTGCCGGTGGTCGCCGCGGCGGGCGGCGCGCTGGTCCGCGATTGGATGCTCGGCCGCACCGCCACCGCCCGCCTCGCGCGCATGCAGAGCGAGGTTCCGACCGTCCTCGAGTTCATGACGCTGTCTCTGTCGGCGGGGGAGGGCATCCTGGATGCGCTCGCCCGGGTCTCGCGCACGAGCACGGGCGAATTGTCGCGGGAGCTGGCGGGGGTGGTGGCGGATGTGCGCACCGGGGTGCCGCTCGCCACCGCCCTGCACGCGTTGTCACGTCGGATCGCGCTGCCTGCGGTGACCCGGCTGGTCGATCAGGTCACGGGTGCGCTCGACCGGGGAACCCCGCTCGCGGAGGTGCTGCGCGCCCAGGCGCAGGATGCCCGCGACGAGGCCAAACGCGAACTGATCGAGGTGGCCGGCAAGAAAGAGGTGGCCATGCTCGTGCCGCTCGTTTTCCTGATTCTGCCCATGACGATCCTGTTCGCGATCTTCCCCGGCCTGTTCATCCTGCAGAGCGGATTCTGAACCACAGAACCACTGAACCACTGAACCACTGAACCACTGAACCACTGAACCACTGAACCACTGAACCACTGAACCACTGCCGCACGAGAGAACCACTGTCCCCACGAGAGAAAGTGAGTCAATCATGAAGACACTGCAGCGACGTGTGCGCGACCGGTGGAGCGATGCCGGGGGCGATGAACGAGGCGACGTTCCGGGATGGGTGCTCATCACCCTGATGACGGCCGGGCTGGTCATGATCATCTGGGGTCTGGCCGGTCCGGCGTTGAGCGGCGTGTTCCAACAGGCGATCGACCGGGTCAGCGGAATGTGACCGGCCGTGACGCGCACGCGGGGGAACCGAACCCGATCGCTCGGTGGTGAGGAGGGGTCGGCGGCCGCCGAATTCGTGATGGTCGGCGCACTGCTGACCGCGCTGACGCTCGGCGTCATGCAGCTGGGGCTGACCCTGCTCGTGCGCAACACCGTGCTTGACGCCGCCGCCGAGGGAGCCCGGTACGCCGCGCTCGCTGACAGCGGGCTGGGTGAGGGTGCGGCACGCACCCGCGAGCTGATCACGACGTCGATCGGGCCCGCGTATGCAACCGATGTGGAGGCCAGCTATGGGGACTATGGCGGGTTCCCGAGCGTGCAGGTGCGCGTCGTGGCGCCGCTGCCGCTGCTGGCCCTGTTCGGCGTCGATCGCGGGCTGGAGGTGGTCGGACATGCGGCGGTCGAGACCCTGCGGTAGTGGGGGCCGAGTCAGCCGTTGGCGTGTGTGGTCGGCGAACGGAGAGCAGGGTTCGGCCTCGCTGGAGTTCATCACGGCCGGCCTGATCCTGCTGGCGCCGCTCGTCTACCTGGTGTTGGCGATGGCGGCGCTGCAGGGCGGCGCCCTCGCCGTGGAGGGAGCAGCCCGCCAGGCCGCACGCGTCTACGTCCAGGCGCCCGATGAGGCCGCGGCGAACGCCCGCGCCGAGCGGGCCGTGCAGTTCGGGCTCACGGACTACGGCATCGACCCTGCGGGTGCCGAGGTAAACGTGGCCTGCGAGGCCGGTGTGAACGGATGCCTGACCCGGCAGAGTACAGTCACGGTCACCGTGCGCATCCGGGTGGCCTTGCCGCTGCTGCCGGACCTCCTCTCACTGCGCGACTCGGCCAGTGTTCCCCTGGAGGCCCAGGCCACGCAGACGGTGTCCCGCTTCTGGCGGGCCGGATGAGCGGCGGCGGCGGAGGCTCGGCGGTCGCCTGCGCGGCAGCGCTCGCGGGCACGCCATCGGGATCGCGGGCGGCGCGGTGGCGGCGCCGGCTGCCGATCCGGCCCGGAGGCGAGAAGGGATCGACGCTCATCCTCACGATCTTCTACGGCTTCCTCGCCCTGCTGCTGATCCTCGTCGTCGTGGCCGCGACCTCTCTGTACCTGGAGCGCAAACGCCTGCTGACCCTCGCGGACGGCGCTGCGCTCGCCGGGGCCGAGGCGTTCGACCTGGGCGCGATGGCCGTCACGGTCGACGGCTCGGGCGCGGAGTTGCGACCCTCCCTGTCGTCTGCTGGAGTGCGGACGGCCGTGGAAGAGTTTCTCGCAGCCACCCCGGATGGCCGGATGGAGGGACTGAGGGTGAGCGGTGCGGCATCCGTCGACGGGCAAAGCGCCACGGTTTCACTGAGTGCCTATTGGCGTCCGCCGGTGCTGGCCGTGCTGCTGCCGGCCGGGGTGCCGCTGGAGGTCACGGCGGTGGCGCGCTCGGTGTTCCGCTAGCGTTAGCGAAACGCGCCTGACCCGGCGCAGGGGAGGAGAACCGTGACGGCCGAGCGCGACCGCCTGACCGGTGCCGGCGCCCAGGTCGTGACCGAGGTGAGCATCAACTTCGGGTCGTCCCTCGCCGGTCTGGCCATTCCGCTCGTCGGCTCGCCCGTCGTCGTCGCAGTGCGGCAGCTGGTGATGGCCGCCACGGTGCTGCCCTTTTACCGGCCAAAACTGGCCGGCCTCAGCTGGCGTCGGCTGTGGCCGGCGCTGGCGCTCGGTGTCGTGCTCGCGGTGATGAACCTCACCTTCTACGAGGCTGTCGACCTGCTCGGGCTCGGCATCGCGGCCACGATCGAGTTCCTCGGTCCGTTTGCTCTGGCGCTGGCCTCGTCGCGCCGCCTGCTCGACTTCGTCTACGCCACCGCGGCGGCCGGTGGGGTGTTCCTGCTCACCTGGTCTGACGGGGCACTCAATCTGCTCGGCATCCTCTTCGCCCTGACCGCGGCGGCGTCATGGGCGGCCTACATTCTGCTGACCCGCAAGGTGGCCGTGACCTTCCCCGGGCTTGAGGGCATTTCCGTGGCCAGCGTCGTCAGCCTGACTTTGCTGGTGCCGTTCGCGCTGCTCACGGTCGACTGGCCGAGCCTCAATTGGGGCGTGATCGGGCTGCTGCTCGCCATCGGCGTGCTCTCGTCGGCGTTCCCGTACACGCTGGACACCTTCATCTTGCGCCGCATCACCCCGCGCCTCTACGCGATCATCACCAGCTTCGGCCCCGTGATCGCGGCGCTGTTCGGCGCGCTGGTACTGGGGGAGACCTTCCTGGTGCAGCAGCAGATCGCCATCCTTGTGGTGTGCGTGGCGGCCGGCGCGGCCATCGCCAGCCAGCGCGAAACGTCGAAATCCGAACTCGAGATCATCGCGGGCGCGATTCCCTGATCGGGCGCGATTCCCCGGCCGGGCGCGATTCTCCGATCGGGCGCGTGCGGGCATCCGTCGCCGGCTGCCCGGCGTTGAACCAATTCGACGGAGATATTGTCTCAAAGGCCTGTTTTCAGCGGGTCTGGGGCTGATTTCGGCAAAATCTCCGTCGAATTCGTTAGGGGCGGGCTATCTGCTCAGCGCCCGCGGCTCGGGGACTGACTCGGCTCGGTGACGATGATGCCGAGGTGTGCGGCGAAAACGGGCGCAAGCAGGCTGAGCTGGGCGTCATCGATGGTGGCGCCGCGCAGCCCCTCAAGCCCGTGGATGGCACTGAAATCGCTCGAGCGTAGGTCGGCGTCCTTGAGGGTGGCACGGGTCACATCGAGGGTGCCGACGCGGCAGTCGCGCATCTCGAAGCGCTGCACGGTGGCGCTTCCGAGGTCGAGCTCCTCGATGATGCACTTGGAGAGCAGCACATTGGTCAGCGTCGCCCCGCGCAGGTTCACGAAGTCGAGCTTGGACTCGTCGATGTGCACCGAGCGCAGGGTGGCCTCGTAGAGCTCGAGCGACCCGAGCCGGGAGTGCTCCACCCTGACGTCCCGCCAGCTCGAGCGGGGCGCGCAGAAGACGGCCGCGTGCAGCTCGCCGGCCACGCAGTCGGCGACGGATGCCCCGCGCAACTGCGTGTCGCTGAGGGAGACTCCGCGCAGCTCGCACTCCTGGAAGCCGATGCCGGTCAGGTCCCGGCCGGACAGGTCGCATGCGCTGAAGCGCTCGGCCTCCCGGCTGTCACCGGCGCGGAGGTCGCTGCCGTCGGAGTCGGTCAGGCCGGCCAACACGATTCGGTCGATTCGGGGACCGCGGGTATTCGCGCGTGCCACCGTCAGGAGACGGGAGCAGCCGCGGCGGCAGTCGTAGTGGCGGGAGCGCCGGCAGCGGGAGCGGCGGGGGGAACCGCTTCCAGCACGAACACCGGGATGACCCGGTCGGTCTTTTTTTCGTAGTCGGCGTAGTCGGGGAACGCGGCCACGGCCCGCTCCCACCACGCAGCGCGTTCGGTGCCGGTGACCTCGCGGGCCAGCATGTCCTGACGGCTGGGGCCATCCTGCAGCTCGATGAGAGGGTGGGCCACCACATTGCCGTACCAGACGGGGTTCTTCGGGCTGCCGCCGAGGGAGGCGATGGCGGCGTAGGCACCCTCGTGCTCCACGCGCATCAGCGGGGTCTTGCGCAGCTTGCCCGACTTGGCCCCGAGGGTGGTGAGCACGATGACGGGCATCCCGCGCAGGGTGGTGCCTTCCGTGCCTCCGGAGCTTTCGTACAGGTCGACCTGGTCGCGCACCCACTGCTGGGTGCCGGGCTCGTATTCTCCGATGAGGGGCATACGACCATTAAACGCCCTCGGTCGGACTCCCATTCCCCCGGGTTCAGCGCGTCGGGGCCGAGGCAGCGTCAGGGACGCATGCGCGGCCGGCGAGGCGCGTAGCGGGGGATGTAGCGGCCCAGAATCACGGCGCCGAACAGTCCGAACACTCCCATCACGACGCTGGCGATCGAGATGGTGGCGACCGCGGTCAGGCCGGCCACGGCCAGGGGGGCGACGGCCCCGCCCAGGTCGGCGGTGAAGCGCCATGCGCCCAGGAACGGTGCCGGGCTGGTGTTCTTCGGGGCCAGGTCGGCGCCGAGCGTCATCAGGAGGCCACTGCCGATGCCGTTGGCGAGCGACAGGATCATGGCCACGGCGACGAACCACTCCACGTTGCCGGGCAAGTCGTGTGTGAACGCGAGAATGAGGTGCCCGGCACCTAGGCCGATCATCGACGGGATGGCGGTCCACAGGCGGCCGAAACGGTCCATGATCTGGCCACTGACGTAGAAGAGGGCGAAGTCGACCGCGCCGGCGATGCCGATGATGAGGGCGATGTCGGGGACGCTGATGCCGATGCTGACCGCCCAGAGCGGGAGCAGCACCGTGCGGGAGGCGCGCATCGCCCCGATCAGGCCCGCGCCCGTGCCAAGGCGCAGGAGCACCGCTCGGTGGCCCCAGATGGTGCGGAACAGCCCCTGGGATTCCTCGGCCGCGAGCTCCCGCCCGGCCGGCACGACAGATCCGTCGGGCGCCTTCACCAGTTGCGGGCCACCGAAAGTGCTCTCGGGATCGGGCAGCAGGAGCAGCATCGCGGCCGCGCCGAGGCAACAGACCACGAACACCCAGAACACCGACTCGGTGCTGTCGGTGAGGCTGAGCAGGGCGGCGGCGATGAACGGGCCGATGAACCAGCCGGCGCGGAAGATGCCGCCGAGGGTCGACAGCGCCCGGGCCCGGTAGGCCAGAGGCACGTAGCTGGTCATGAACGCGTGGCGGGCCAGGGCGAACACGGCGGTGGCCAGGCCGATCAGGAAGATGCCGATGCCCAGCACGAGCGGATTGGGAGCGACGATGCAGATCAGGACGGCGATGATCGTGAGCAAGGATGCCCAGATCATGGCGTTGCGCTCCCCGATGAGGGAGACCACCCAGCCGCTGGGGATGTCCCCGGCCAGTTCACCCACCATGATCATGGCGGCGATGAACCCTGCGATCGCGAGTGTGGCACCCAGGTCGTTGGCCACGATCGGGATCAGCGGGATGATCGCGCCCTCGCCGATCGAGAACAGGAGGGTCGGTAGGAACGCGGCAAGTGCGACGGAACGCATCTGGAAGGGGCGGTCGGCGTTACTCATGGCTTTTCGATGTTATCCCCGGGCGGGTGTTGGTGTTTCGAGTCCGCACCCTTACGGCAGCTTCGACCCGAACGAATTCGACGGAGATTCTGCCTGAATCAGCCCTGAGCAGGCCGAAAGAGCGCTTTCACACGAGAATCTCCGTCGAATTGGTTGACGCCGGGCAGGGCATTCCGCCGTGCACGAACCGCGGCCACACGGAATGGTCAGCATGGACCTTTGCAGGGTCCGGACCAGCCGCATCCGGCGCTGAAAGCGGACTCCACGAGCGGAAGCCGTGACCGGGTGGCCCGGTAGGCTGGGGTTCGACATGATTGAGCTGGAATTCTCGGAGCAGATCGCCGCACTGCGGGCCACGTTCGACGACATCCGGTCGGTGATCGATATCGATCGACTCCGCACCGATATCGCCGACCTGAATGAACAGGCCGGTGCGCCCGATCTGTGGGACGACTCCGACCACGCGCAGAAGGTGACCAGCCAGCTGAGCCATCGCCAGTCGGAGCTGGCCCGCATCGTGAGCATCGAGTCCCGCCTCGACGACCTTGAGGTGCTGGTGGAACTCGCCAACGCCGAGGGTGACCAGGAATCGGCTGACGAGGCCACCGCGGAACTCGCGAGCATCACGAAGGTGCTCGGCGACCTCGAGGTGCACACGCTGCTCAACGGCGAATTCGACGTGCGTCCGGCGGTCATCACCATCCGTTCCGGCGCCGGCGGCGTCGACGCGGCCGACTTCGCCGAGATGCTGCTGCGCATGTACCTGCGCTGGGCCGAGCAGCACAACTACCCCGTGCAGGTGCTCGACGTGGGCTACGCCGAAGAGGCCGGCATCAAGAGCGCGACCATCCAGGTGGATGCGCCCTACGCCTTCGGCACGCTGAGCGTCGAGGCCGGCACGCACCGCCTCGTGCGGATGAGCCCTTTCAACTCCGCCGGTAAACGCCAGACCTCCTTCGCCGCTGTGGAGGTGGTTCCGCTGATCGAGCAGACCGAGTCGATCGAGGTGCCCGAGAACGACATCCGGGTCGACGTCTTCCGCTCCAGCGGACCCGGCGGCCAGTCCGTGAACACGACCGACTCCGCCGTGCGCATCACCCACCTGCCCACGGGCACGGTGGTGAGCTGCCAGAACGAGAAGAGCCAGATCCAGAACCGGGCCGCCGCCATGCGCGTGCTGCAGTCCCGGCTGCTGTTGCTGCAGCGCGAGCAGGAAGCCGCCACCAAGAAGGAGCTGGCCGGGGTGATCACGGCCAGCTGGGGCGACCAGATGCGCAGCTACGTGCTCGCGCCGTACCAAATGGTCAAGGACCTGCGCACCAACTACGAGGTCAACAATCCCGGCCAGGTGTTCGACGGCGACCTTGACGGTTTCATCGCCGCCGGCATCCGTTGGCGCAAGCAGGCGCCGCAGGGTTAGAGCCTTGATCTGCGGGTCTGTCACCGGTTAGGTATGTCGGAGTAGGAATTATCAAGATGCCTGCCTAGGCTCAAGGGGCCATGATTCGTTTTGACACCATCACCAAGAAGTATCCGGGAACGAACCGACCGGCACTGGACGCCATCAGCGTCGAGGTGCTGCGCGGAGAGTTCGTCTTTCTCGTCGGTGCTTCCGGCTCGGGGAAATCGACTTGCCTCCGCCTTGTGCTGAAGGAAGACCGACCCACCAGCGGCAGCATTCACGTGCTCGGACAGGACTTGCGGTCGATCTCCAACCGCAAGGTGCCCTATTTCCGCCGCAACATGGGCGTCGTCTTCCAAGACTTCCGCCTGCTGCCGAATAAGAGCGTTTTCGACAACGTGGCCTTCAGTCTGCAGGTGATCGGCAAGTCGCGCGGGTTCATCCAGGAAGCCGTACCCGACACCCTCGAGATGGTCGGACTGGCCGAAAAGGCGCTGCGCCTGCCCCACGAACTCTCCGGTGGTGAGCAGCAGCGTGTTGCCATCGCCCGCGCCATCGTGAACAAGCCGCAGATCCTGCTGGCCGACGAGCCCACCGGAAACCTCGACCCCACCACCAGCGCCGGCATCATGGCCCTGCTCGAACGTATCAACGCCGCCGGCACGACCGTGATTATGGCCACCCACGAGGCCGGAATCGTCGACCAGATGCAGCGCCGCGTGATCGAACTCGTCGGCGGACGCATCGTGCGCGACGAGCGCCAGGGTGGCTACGCCACCGCGGCCATCCCCACCACCACCGCCGGCACCGGGCGCCGTTCCGCCCGAGAGGTTCCCAGTGGCTCGTCGGGTGTGGCACCTGCGGCTGCGGCACCGTCATCCATTTTCGCGCCGGCCGCCGCCGCCCCTCCCGCCGTCCCCACTGACGAGGTTCTGCCTGCGTCGCACCCTCCCCTCACCTTTCCACCGGTTCCCGTGCCGGCGCCGGTCGCCGAGCCTGCCGCGGCCCCGTTCTCAGCCGCGAAGGGTCCGGCCGATCCGGCGCCCCTCGACGACGGATCGTCCGAGGACGCAGAAGTGGAAGTGGAAGTGGAAGCAGAAGCAGAAGCAGAAGCAGAAGCAGAAACGGACGCAGAAGCAGAAGCGGATTCCGCCGCCGATGCTTCGATGACCGACCTGAGCCGGGCCATGACCCGGCCGGTTCTTCCGATCACTCAGCACGACGTACCGGAGCAGTTGACCCTGGCCGAGAAGCTCGGGCTGCGCGCGCCGGGCGAAAAACCGGACCAGACCGGCGAACAGAATGTAGGGCCCACCCGATGAGACTCGGACTCGTGCTCTCCGAAGCAGCCAACGGCCTGCGCCGCAACGCTTCCATGGTCGTTTCCGTGGTGCTCGTGACCTTCATCTCGCTAACCTTCGTCGGCGCCGCGATCCTGATGCAGATGCAGATCGGGCAGATGAAGAACTTCTGGTACGACCGCGCCCAGGTGGGCATCTACATGTGCACCGCCATTTCGTCGGGTGAGACGTGCACGGCCGGGGAGGCCACGCCCGAACAGATTGACACGGTCAAGGCGCAGCTCGAGACCCCTACCCTGTCACCGTTCATCGACAAGTACTACTTCGAGACTCACGACCAGGCCTTCGAGAACTTCAAGAAGCAGTTCGCCGACAACCCGGTGGTCGACTACGTCACCGCTGACCAGTTGAACGAAACCTTCTGGGTCAACCTCGGCGATCCCTCGCAATCGGATGTGCTCGTAGAGGCTCTGTCCGGCGTCGCCGGGGTGGAGAACGTCGCGGACCAACGAAAGTACCTGGACCAGATCTTCTCCGTGCTGAACGTTGCCAGTTACACCGCGATCGGCATCGCCGCGCTGATGCTTGTGGCGGCGGCCCTGCTGATCGCCACCACCATCCGTCTCTCCGCGTTCTCCAGGCGGCGCGAGCTGGGCATCATGAGGCTGGTCGGGGCATCCAATCGGTTCATTCAAACGCCCTTCATCCTGGAGGGTGTTTTCGCGGCTCTGCTGGGATCGCTGCTGGCGGGAGGCGCCGTTCTCGGTCTCGTGTACTGGTTCGTGCAGGGCTATCTGGGCGAACGTCTGACCAACTTCTCCCTCGTCGGCATGCAAGACGCCCTCGTGGTGGTTCCGATCCTGTTGGTGGTCGGCGCGGTGCTGGCGGCCTTCTCCGCTCAATTCGCCATCACGCGCTATCTGAAGGTCTGACCTACTCCGCTCGGCCCGCCCCCAGAGCGCTAGACTGGTGGGCTGGTCGGCATCGCGTCCGAACACATCCACCGAGTCGAGGAGTATGCCGTGCCCAGGGAAATAGGCGAGAAGGTCGTCTCGACCAATCGCAAGGCACGCCACGATTACCTCATTGAGGAGACCTACGAGGCCGGAATGGTACTCAGCGGCACCGAGGTCAAGTCTCTCAGGGCCGGTCGGGCTTCGCTCGTCGACGGCTACGCTTTCATCGAGAACGGCGAGATCTGGCTGGACGCCGTGCACATCCAGGAGTACGTCGCCGGCACGTGGACCAACCACCCGCCGCGGCGCAAGCGCAAACTCCTGATGCACAAGCAGGAGATCATCAAAATCAGCCACAAAACCAAAGAGGGCGGCTACACGCTCGTCCCGCTGCGGCTCTACTTCAAGAACGGCAAGGCCAAGGTGGAGATCGCGGTCGCCAAGGGCAAGAAAGAGTACGACAAGCGCCAGACACTGCGCGAGCGCCAGGACAAGCGCGAGTCCGACCGGGCCATCTCCGCCCGAAAAAACCTCGGCGACTAGCCTTCCACCTCGTCGTATTGTAAGCTAATGGGCTACACGATCCATTCGGGCCGTGAGGATTGACACTCAGCAGATTGAAAACTCAACAGCGTGTGACAGTGACCCACTTGAATGCCGCCATGGTGGCAGTGAGTGCACATGGGGATGATCGGTTTCGACATTGCCTGCGCAATTATGAGAAGCGGGTCGAGGATGCAGGGTTATCTCGTAAACGATCTCTGCAAAACAATAAGTGCCAAATCAAACCGCACTGACTTCGCCCTCGCTGCCTAAGCGAGCGCACTAAGAAGTCCGCCAGGCCGGGAATGCTCTCTACCCGGACCCTGACGTCATTTAGAGAGATTGCTCCTACTCTGAGCCGCGGGGTGTAGGGGGACTTAAACGAGGGCTGGGCTCGTCGGATTAGATGCCAGCGGCAAATTCCGGAGCCGAGTAGAACGATTTCACTGGATACACCCGTAGAAGGCATATGACCACAGCAGTGGACGGGGGTTCAATTCCCCCCATCTCCACCACCGGTTGCTGTCACACGTTGTCGAGCCGAAAGGCCCGCAATCCACGTGATTGCGGGCCTTTCGTCACCCGTCGTCAGTTTCGTGGCCGCCCTCTTCTCGCTCCGCGAGTGGGCGGGGTCAGTCCCGGCGCGAGGGAGAGGCCGTGCTCGACCGGAGCACCAGGTGCGCCGGCACAAGGGTGGCGCCGGGGTGTGGCCGGTTTGACTCGATGAGTTCGAGCAGCCTCACCATGCAAAGGCGGCCGACCTCGCCGAAGTCCTGATGCACGGTGGTCAGAGGTGGGTAGAAGGAATCGGCGTCGGGCATGTCGTCGAAGCCGATCACGCTGACCGACTGCGGCACGGCGCGCCCGGACTCGTGCAGAGCCCGCAGGATGCCGAGGGCCATCTGGTCGTTCGCGGCGAAGATCGCCGTGACATCCTTGCGCGCGGCCAATGTCAGTCCGTGCTGGTAGCCCGATTTGCCGCTCCAGTCGCCCACCAGGGGCGGCGGCACCGGCGTGCCTGCCTCCTCGAGGGTCGCTCGCCAGGAGGCTGCCCGGCGACGGGCGGAGAACGCCGCGTCGGGCCCGGCCACATGCCAGACGGTGGTGTGGCCCAGGTCGAGCAGGTGCTGCGTGGCCTGGCGGGCACCGTCGACCTGGTCGGTGTCGACGACCGTGAATTGGCTTCCGGCATCGGAGTCGACGATCACCACGGGAACCCCAGTCGGGAGGGTGATCGACGCCCGGTCGAGAACCTGGGCCTCCATGATGATGACGATGCCGTCGACCGCCTGCTCGGCGAGCCGGGTGACGGCGCTGGCCACGCCGTCCTCAGTGTCGAGGGCGACCGGCAGGAGAGTGACCGAGTAGCCGGCGAGGGTGGAGGATGCGGTGACCGCATCGAGGGTGCGCATATTGCCGAACGTCGAGAGGGTGTAGAGCACGACTCCGATGGAACGGAATTGGCCGGACTTCAGTGAGCGGGCGGCGCTGTTGGGCCGGTAGCCGGCCTCGCCCATGGCGGCCAGAACTCGTTCCCGGGTGTCGTCGTCCACGTTGGTGCGACCGTTGACCACCCGCGACACGGTCTGGGAGGAAACCTTCGCCAGGGCGGCCACATCGGCCATCGATGGAAGTCGGGATGTCGCCGTGCGTCGTTGCGGGGGGTTGGTCATGCTTTCCATTTCCATATGTTTACGTAAACATGCTACCGTCCTGATACATCATGTTTACGTAAACATGACCGCGATCGGCAAACCGCAACCATGATGAGTTGAGAAGGCAAGCATGACAACGTTGTCACATCACCCCGCAGCCGGGTCGGCGACCCGCACGCAGCGCAGGCAGAAAAGAGACTGGACGGGCTGGCAATTCGTCGGCCCGTTCATGGTCGTCTTCGCCGTCGTGCTGATCGCTCCCGTGATCTACTCGGTCTACCTGAGCCTCTACAAGGACCAGTTGGTCGGCGGCAACTCGTTCGTCGGGTTCGCAAACTACGCCCAAGCCCTGTCGGATCCCAAGCTGTGGGAGTCCCTGGGTCGGGTCACCCTGTTCCTCGCCGTGCAGGTTCCGATCATGCTCGCCCTCGCACTCTTCGCCGCACTGGCCATCGACAGCGCCCGACTGCACCTGTCCCCGCTGTTCCGCATCGCGATCTTCCTGCCCTATGCCGTGCCGGCCGTGGTCGCAACGCTGATGTGGGGCTTCATGTACGGCACCCAGTTCGGCCTCGTCGGCAACCTGAACGACTTCTTCGGGATCACCATCCCCTCGCCACTATCCGGCACCTGGGTGCTCGCGTCGATCGGCAACATCGTCACCTGGGAATTCGTCGGCTACAACATGATCTTGTTCTACGCGGCGCTGCGGGTCATCCCCGCGGACCTGTACGAGGCGGCAGAGCTCGACGGTGCGGGAACCTTCCGGATCATCCGCAGCATCAAGTTCCCCGCTTTGCGGCCCGCAATGGTGATCGGAGCGATCTTCTCGATCATCGGAAGCTTCCAGCTCTTCAACGAGCCGAGCATCCTGCGCTCACTTGCCCCGAACGCCATCAGCACCTTCTTCTCCCCGAACATGTACGCCTACAACCTCTCCTTCTCGGGGCAGCAGTACAACTACTCGGCGACCATCGCCATTATCGTCGGTCTGCTCACCGCATCCATCGCCTACATCGTGCAGATCACCGGCACCCGAAAGGAGGTCTGAGATGGCCCTCACCACGCCCGAATCCCTGACCCCGGCCTCGACCGCAGTGCGCGAGACAACCGCCGCCACCCGCAGCATATCCCCGCGCCGATCCCGCTACGCCCGCCCCAGCGCCGGCAGTCAGCACAAGCGCAAGTCGGTGCTGCTGACGGTGGTCATGGTCGTCTTCCTGATCTACAGCCTGCTCCCGCTGTTCTGGCTGTTCGTCGGCTCGACGAAGACGCAGGCCTCGCTGCTCAACTCTTTCGGCCTGTGGTTCAGCGGCGACTTCGCCCTGTTCGACAACATCGCCCAGACGCTCACCTACGACGGCGGTGTCTTCGTGCGCTGGCTCGGCAACACGCTGCTGTACGTGGTCATCGGAGCGGGCGGGGCCACGTTCCTCGCGGCCCTCGGCGGGTACGGGCTGGCCAAGTTCAACTTTCCCGGCAAGAAGGCCGTCTTCGCCGTCGTGCTCGGCGCCGTGGCCATCCCCGGAACGGCCCTGGCCGTTCCCACCTTCCTCATGTTCAGCCAGCTCGGCCTGACGAACACCCCCTGGGCCGTGATCCTGCCGTCACTGATCAGCCCGTTCGGGCTATACCTGATCTGGACCTACGCTCTCGACTCCGTGCCCACCGAGGTACTCGAGGCCGCGCGGATGGACGGCGCGGGAGAGATCCGCACTTTCTTCACCATCTCCCTGCGGTTACTGGCCCCCGGGCTCGTCACCGTGCTCCTCTTCTCGATCGTCGGGACCTGGAACAACTATTTCCTGCCGCTGATCATGCTGAGCGAACCGACCTGGTACCCGCTCACCGTGGGCCTGAACCAGTGGAATCAGCAGGCGCAGACGGTGGGCGGTGACGTGATCTACAACCTCGTGATCACCGGCTCCCTGATCACGATCATCCCCATCGTGGTCGCGTTCCTATTTCTCCAGCGGTACTGGCAGTCGGGTCTGGCCGCCGGAAGCGTCAAAGCCTAACCATCCAAGCAGCCTCCATTCTCAAAGAAGTGAAGGGTTCACAATGAAATCAACACACCGCACCGCACGACGCGTGGGACGCACCGTAGCGGCCATGGTGACCGGCCTGTGCCTGGTCGGATCGCTCGCGGCCTGTGCGCCGGGTTCCGCCGGGGGAGCCGAAACCGGCACCGCCGACGACATCGCGGCGGCTCTGCAGGAGAAATCCACCATCACGGTCTGGTCCTGGGGCACCCCGGTGCAGGCCGCAGCGGATGCCTTCCAGGAGGAATACCCCAACGTCACCGTCAAGGTGGTCAACGCGGGCACCGGCAGCGCCGAGTACACCAAGCTGCAGAACGCGATCAAGGCCGGATCGGGCGCCCCCGATGTGGCTCAGATCGAGTATTACGCCCTGCCGCAGTTCGCTCTGTCGGATTCCCTCGCCGACCTCAACGACTTCGGCTTCGCCGAACTCGAGGACGAGTTCACGGCGTCGACCTGGGGCAACGTGAGCATCGACGGCGGTCTCTACGCCCTTCCGCAGGACTCCGGCCCCATGGCCATGTTCTACAACAAGGCCGTGTTCGACGAGTACAGCATCGCCGTGCCGACCACCTGGGCCGAATACACCGCGGCAGCGGCCACGATCCACGCCGCCGACCCGTCCCGCTACATCTCGAGCGACTCCGGCGACGCCGGCTTCGCCACGAGCATGATCTGGCAGGCCGGCGGACATCCGTACACGACCGAAAACGGCACCGACGTCACGATCGACCTGCAGGATGCCGGTGCCAAGGAGTGGACGGAAATGTGGAACCCGATGGTTCAGGACGGCCTCGTCTCCCCGATCGTCGGCTGGACCGACGAGTGGTACAAGGCCCTCGGAGACGGCACCATCTCGACCCTGCTGACCGGCGCCTGGATGCCCGCCAACTTCGAATCGGGCATCACCGAATCGGCCGGTGACTGGCGGGTTGCCCCGTTACCCACCTACGAAGCCGGTGAAGCGGCCAGCGCCGAGAACGGCGGCTCCAGCGTGGCCGTGCTCGAACAGAGCACGAACAAGCTCGTTGCGGCCGGATTCGTCGAGTACCTGAACGCCGGCCCCGGGGTGCAGCTGCAGATCGACGGCGGCAGCTTCCCCTCCACCGTCGCCGACCTCGAGTCGGAGGAGTTCCTCGGCTACGAGAGCGAGTATTTCGGTGGCCAGAAGATCAACGAGGTGCTCGTGAAGGCCGCCAAGGACGTCGTACCCGGCTGGTCCTACCTGCCGTTCCAGGTCTACTCGAACAGCATCTTCGCTGACACGGTCGGACAGTCCTACGAGAACAAGACCGACCTGAACACCGGCCTCCAGGGCTGGCAGGACGAGACCGCAGCCTACGGAGTGGAGCAGGGCTTCACCGTCAACAGCAAGTAACCGGGCGTATCCGCCCCGCTCGACGGGCGAGCGGGGGCCACCGCAGATCCGGTGGCCCCCGCCCGCCCGGCACACCAGTCACCCTGCACGACGAATGAGATGAACACCATGACGCACGACACTTCACCGGCCCGCTGGGTCCGCTGGCCCGACGCCCACCCTCTCGCCGACGGCAGCCAGAGCCTGGCCGCTGAAACACCACGGCTGGCCTACGGTGCCGACTACAACCCGGAGCAGTGGCCGGAAACGGTTTGGGCCGACGACGTGCGTCTGATGCGGGAGGCCGGCGTGAACATCGTCAGCGTCGGCATCTTCTCCTGGGCGCTGCTGCAGCCCACCATCGACTCGTGGGACTTCGCCTGGCTCGACCGGGTGCTTGATCTGCTGCACGACAACGGCATCGCCGTTGACCTGGCCACGGCCACCGCCAGCCCGCCGCCCTGGCTGACCGAGCTGCACCCGGAGGTGCTGCCCGAGAGCCGGGTCGGCGAGACGATCTGGCCCGGCGCACGCCAGCAGTGGCGCCCCACCTCACCGGTCTTCCGCCGCTACGCCCTCGCGCTGGTCGAGAAGATGGCCCTGCGCTACGCCGACCACCCGGCCCTCGCCCTGTGGCATGTGAGCAATGAGCTCGGCTGCCACAACGTGTACGACTTTTCGGATGACGCGGCGGCGGCCTTCCGGGTCTGGCTGGAAGCCCGCTACGGCTCGCTCGCCGATCTCAACCGGGCCTGGGGCACGGCTTTCTGGTCGCAGAACTACTCGGCCTGGACCCAGATCCTGCCACCTCGCCTGGCCGGAACCCACCCGAACCCCACCCAACAACTCGATTTCGCCCGGTTTTCCAGCGACGCACTGAAGGACTACCTGGTGGCCGAGCGGGACATCCTGCGCCGCATCACCCCGGACGTGCCGATCACCACGAACTTCATGGTGATGGGCGAAGTGAAGGGGATGGACTACGCGGACTGGGCAACCGAGGTGGACATTGTCTCGAACGACCACTACTTCCTCGGCGCCTACCCGCTCGCCTTCGAGGAGCTCTCGTTCTCGGCCAACCTCACCGGGCAGATCGCCAGACGCGACCCCTGGTTCCTGATGGAGCACTCCACCGGCGCCGTGAACTGGCAACCGGTGAACCTGGCCAAGGCGCCCGGGCAGCTGCGCCGGGACAGCCTCACGCACTTGGCCCACGGCGCCGACGCGATCTGCTTCTTCCAGTGGCGCCAGTCTCTCGCCGGAGCGGAGAAATTCCACTCGGCGATGCTCCCGCACGCGGGTGAGGACAGCACGATGTTCCGCCGGGTCGTGGACTTCGGCGCCGAGCTCGTCGCCCTCGCCGAGGTGGCCGGCACGACAACCGTGCAGGCTCGCATCGGCATCCTCTTCGACTGGGACTCCTGGTGGGCCTCCGAGCTCGACTCGCACCCCACCGACCAGCTGCGCTACAAGGTGGAGGCCATGAACTGGTACACCGCAGCACTGGCCAACGGGCTGCAGGCCGACATCGTGCCCGCGGCCATCGCCCTGGCCGAGAACGGCCTGGCCGGCTACGACCTCGTGATTGCGCCGATGCTCTACGTCGTTCCAGAGCCGCTCGCCGCCGCCCTCGGTGACTATGCCCGTGCCGGGGGCCACCTCGTCGTCGGTGCGTTCTCCGGCCTGGCCGACCGCGACGACCACGTCTATCCCGGGGGATACCCGGGCGCCTTCCGCGATCTGCTCGGCGTGCGCGCGGAGGAATTCGGCCCGCTGCTTCCCGGCCAGACCGTGGGTTTGGAGGGAACCAGCCCGACCGGCGTCGCCAGCCTTCCCGACGGAGGCACAGGCATCCTGATCACCCATGACGTCACGGTGCAGCCGGATGTCGAGGTGCTCGCCCGATTCGTCGGCGGTCCGTACCCCGGGGTACCCGCCGTGACGGGCCGGGTTGTCGGCGCCGGCCGGGCCTGCTTCGTCGCCACCGTGCCCGACACCGTGGCGCTGGCCACCCTCGTCGGAAGGTTCGCCGCACAGGCCGGGATCGTCTCGCCGCTGCCTGCCGCCGTGCACGGATCGGTGCAGCTCGCCGCCCGGCAGTCCGACACCCACGACTACCTCTTCTACATCAACCACAGCGAGGAGGTCGTGCGGGTGGCGGGCGTCACGGGCTCGGGACTCATCGGCATCGACCTCGGCCCGGCCACGCTCACCGACGGCGAACTGGACCTGCCCCGGTTCGGGGTGGCCGTGCTGCGCCGATCCCGGGAGGCTGTGCCGGCAGTGGCAGTGGCGGCAACGACGGCCGGCACCGCGTGACCGGCCGCTTCGCGATCGGGGAACGGGACTTCCTGCTCGATGGGCAGCCGTTCCGAGTGCTGGCCGGGGCCATCCACTACTTCCGGGTGCACCCCGACCACTGGGCCGACCGCATCCACAAGGCCCGGCTGATGGGCCTGAACACGATCGAGACCTACGTGCCCTGGAACGCGCACGCACCCGTGCGCGGGGAGTTCCGCACCGACGGGCCGCTCGACCTGGCGCATTTTCTCGACCTCGTCGCTGCGGAGGGTTTGTACGCGATCGTGCGCCCCGGCCCGTTTATCTGTGCGGAATGGGACAACGGCGGATTGCCGGCCTGGCTGTTCCAGAACGCCACAGTGGGCGTGCGCCGGAATGAGCCGCAGTATCTGGCGGCCGTCGCCGAGTACTTCGAGCAGGTGCTGCCGATCGTGGCCGAGCGGCAGATCGATCGCCGCGGAGCGGTGATCCTGGTGCAGATCGAGAACGAGTACGGTGCCTACGGGCGCGATCAGGACTACCTCACGGCGCTCGTCGAGCTCAACCGGGCCCACGGCATCACCGTGCCACTGACCACGATCGACCAGCCGACGGACCAGATGCTGCAGGACGGCAGCCTGCCCGAACTGCACAAGACCGGGTCGTTCGGCGCACGCAGCCGCGAACGCCTGGCCACCCTCCGGCGGCATCAGCCGACCGGGCCGCTGATGTGCGCGGAGTTCTGGAACGGATGGTTCGACCACTGGGGTGAACACCACCACACCACCTCGGCCGCAGAGTCGGCGCGAGAGCTCGACGAGTTGCTGGCTACTGGGGCATCCGTCAATCTGTACATGTTCCACGGCGGCACCAATTTCGGATTCACGAACGGCGCCAATGACAAGGGCGTGTTCCAGCCCACGATCACGTCCTATGACTACGACGCGCCCCTGTCGGAGAGCGGCCAGACCACCGAGAAGTACCACGCCTTCCGGGAGGTGCTCGCCCGATATACGAGCGTGCCGGACGAGCTGCCGGACCGGGTGCGGGCGGCCCCGGCCTTCGAGGTGTCCCTCTGGGAGTCGGTCAGCCTGTGGGATGCCCTCGAAGTTCTGGGCGTGCCGGCCGACGAGGCTGCAGCGGGGGTCGAGGCTGTCGTTCCTGCCGCTGCTGGCGCCGGGTTGCCGACCATGGATGCCGTGGGCCAGTATTCCGGGTTCGCCCTCTACCGCACGCGGGTGGCACCGGGTGCCGCCCGCGTGCTCTCGTTCGCTGAGGTGCGCGACCGCGCCCAGGTGTTTCTCGACGGTGTGCCGGTGGGTGTGCTCCAGCGCGACAACCACGACCGCTCGCTCACCCTGCCGAGCGTGGGTGACGGTGACGCTGCCGGGCGACTCGACGTGCTCGTCGAAGATCAGGGCAGGGTCAACTACGGCCCCCGGATCGGCGAGGCCAAGGGTCTGATCGGCCCGGCCCTCCTCGACACGGAGGAGCCGGCGTGGCAGGTGGTCCCGCTGCGCCTCGACGCCGTGACCGGACTTGGCGCCTCCCTGTTCCGGAGGGGTATGCCCGGTGGGTCGCTGGCGGGCCCGGCCTTCGCCCGCGGGCGTTTCGTCGCCGAGCCCGGGGTGGACCTCTTTCTCAGCGTCGTCGGCTGGGGCAAGGGCCAGGCCTGGCTGAACGGGTTCAACCTCGGCCGATTCTGGGATCGCGGGCCGCAGGTTACCCTGTACGTGCCCGGTCCGGTGCTCACTGCGGGGGAGAACGAACTGGTGATCCTCGCGCTGTCGGGCGCCCCCTCATCCGTCGCCCGCTTTCTCCCGGCTCCCGATCTCGGCTACACCGACTTATAGGCCCTCTAGGCCGGACCGCCCGGATGCACCAAGATAGGGCCGGGAGGAACGGTATGGCGGCTGCGTGGGTGAAGAAGTGGGTGCCGGGTGTCGATACCGCGCTCACCTACCGGCGCGCCTGGCTGCTCCCTGACCTGAGAGCGGGGCTTGTGCTCACCGCCTTGCTGATCCCGGTGGGCATCGGCTACGCCGAGGTGGCCGGCCTGCCGCCAGAGACCGGCCTGTACGCCACGATCATTCCGTTGGCGGCATATGCCTTGTTCGGCCCCTCTCGCGTGCTGGTGCTCGGCCCCGACTCGGCCCTGGCGCCGATCATCGCGGCCGTGATCCTGCCGCTTGCCCTCGGCGACGATGACCGAGCGGTGGCCCTGGCGGGACTTCTCGCGATCATGGTCGGCCTGATCCTCCTGCTGGGCGGACTGCTCCGCCTCGGATTCGTGACCGACCTGCTCTCCAAGCCCATCCGGGTCGGCTACCTGAATGCCCTCGGACTCCTGGTGATCATTTCCCAACTGCCGGCGCTGCTGGGATTTTCGATCGACTCGGGTCCGCCGATTGCCGACGTGATCGCAATCGGGGCCGGTATCGCCGGGGGCGAAGTCAACCTCACCGCGTTGCTCTTCGGACTCGGGTCGCTGCTCATCATCGTGGGTCTGTCCTGGGGCAGATCTCGGATCCCCGGCGTGCTAGTGGCCGTCGTGCTGGCGACACTGCTGACTGCCGTACTCGGGCTTCACAGCACCATACCCGTCGTCGGGGCGATGCCGCAGGGATTGCCCGCTCCGGCGCTCGGCGGTCTGGTCTGGGCGGATGTCGCCGCGCTCGCCCTTCCCGCCCTCGGCGTCGCCCTGATCGCCTTCGCCGATACGGCCGTGCTGTCGCGCACGTTCGCCGCGCGCCGCGGCGAGAGTGTCGACGGGAGTCAGGAGATGGCGGCGATCGGCGCCTCGAACATCGCGGGCGGTCTGCTCGGCGGCTTCCCCATTTCGGCGTCGTCCTCGCGCACCCCCGTTGCCGAGAGCGCGGGCGCACGAACCCAGCTCACGGGCGTGGTCGGCGCCGCACTCATCGTGGTGTTCATGCTGCTGGCGCCCGGACTCACCGGCTACCTGCCCTCGGCGACCATCGCTGCCGTCGTGATCGTCGCGGCCGCCGGTCTGATCGACGTGAAGGGGTTCCTCGCCCTCGTGCGGATGAACAAAGTGGATGCCGCGCTGTCCATCGCGTCGTTCCTCGGTGTCGTGGTCGTGGGCGTGATCGAGGGCATCGGCGTGGCGATCGTGCTGTCCCTCGGGGCATTCGTGAGCCACGCCTGGCGACCCTACCGGGCTGAGCTCGGGCGCATCCGTGGGCTGCGCGGGTACCACGACCTGTCCCGTCATCCGGAGGGCGAGCGGTTGCCCGGCATCGTCATCGTGCGCTTCGACGCGCCGCTGTTCTTCGCCAACGGCGGCATTTTCGACGACTTCGTGCGTCGCGTCGTCACCGAGGCAGGGAGTGACGTGCACACGGTCATCCTGGCGGCCGAGCCGATCACAGAGATCGACACGACCGCCGTGGAAGAACTTCTGGAACTCGACGATTTCCTCGCCTCACGCGGGATCACGCTGATCTTCGCCGAGATGAAGGGTCCGGTGAAGGACCACCTGCGCGACTACGGTCTCAGTCGACGGTTCCCACCGGAGCGGTTCGCGGGCACCGTGGGCGAGGCGGTCGACGAGGTCACCGGCACATTGCGCGGCGACCTCGAGGGCACCGAATGGGGCGACGAGCACTGAGGCTGCGCTGAAATTCCGCGCGGATCAGACGCCGGCAAGCCAGAGGTCAGGGCCGAAGATCTCGTAGTGGATGCGGTCGGCCGGCACACCGGACTCCAGCGCCTGTGAGCGCAGGCTGCGCATGAACGGGAGCGGACCGCACAGGTACACCGAGGCATCCGTCGGGATCGACACGTTCTCAAGGGACATGAAGCCCTCGTGGTGGCCCTCGCTCGGGATCTCCAGCCAGAGTTCGAGCTCTGCTGCTTCCAGCAGTGCGATGTCTTCGCTCATCTGGTCGCGCAGCGCCCAGCGTTCGAGGTTGCTCTCGGCATGCAGCACGAGCACCTCGCGCTTCGAGCCGGTGTCCACCAGGGAGCGCAGGATCGATGCGCTGGGCGTGCAGCCGATTCCGGCCGAGGCCAGGATCAGCGGGCCGGTGCCCTGATCTAGGGTGATGTCGCCGCACGGCACGGAGAGGATGAGCGTGTCGCCGACCTGCACATCACGGTGCAGCACGGGGGAGACCTCGCCGTCTGCGTCGAGCTTGGTGGTGAAGACGCGGGTCGTGGCCGTGCCGGCCGACAGCGAGTACTGGCGCACCTGGCGGATGCCGTCGGGCATGGTGGCCGTGACGCTGACGTACTGGCCCGGCAGGGCAGGCGTCACGGGAGTGTCGTCGGCCGGCTCCAGGGTGAATGTGACGGCGTCGGTGCCGGCCGCTTCCTTCTTCACGACGACCCAGGGGGCGAGCGGCTTGTCGCTGGCGAGACCGGCGTAAAGGCCCTTCTCCATCTTGATCAGGGCGTGGGCCATCAGCCAGTAGACCTCGGTCCAGGCGCCGGCGATCTCGGCCGTGATGACGTCGCTGAGTTCTTCGGCGATGGCCTCGAAGAGGTACTTGTAGACGATGTCGTACTGCTCGGGCGCAATGGAGAGGGAGATGTGCTTGTGGGCGATGCGGGAGAGCATGGCCTCCGGCGTGGTGTCGGGGTTCTGCACCAGGTAGGTCGCGAAGACGGCGATACTTCCGGCCAGGGCCTGCTGCTGCGAGCCGTTTTTCTGGTTGGAGCGGCTGAAGAGGCCGTCGAAGAGGTCGGGGTGAGCGGTCAGCATCCGGCCGTAAAAGTTCTTCGCGATCTCGGGCATGCGCTCGCCCACCAGGGGCAGAGTCGCTTTGATGAGGGGCAGTGACTGGGTGGATAGCATGCAAACTCCAAGCAATTGAGGGACGTACCCAAAAGTATCATTTCAAATGCTTAATATCGGGTTGTATCCCATTACCCCCGATCGGCGCGGCGCGGCGGCGGGGGTGCCAGCGTGAGGACAACGGGAGCGGGGAAGCCGATATGGGGGAGAGCCGCGATCACAAGGTCGTCGAGTTCGGCGTAGAACGCCTCCCGTGCTCGTCGGAGCCCCCCGCGGAGTCCACAGCCGCCACTGAGCGGACAGTCACCGTGGGGCGTCTCACAGTCGGCGACATCGTCGCGGGTGTCGAGTTGGCGCAGCAGCCAGCCCACGGTGGCCGTTCGCCCGACCGGGCTGATCCTCACTCCGCCGGTACGGCCGCGCAGTGACTCCACGAGTCCCAGCTCGCGGAGTCGCATGACGGCCTTGCTGACATGGCTGTACGGGGTGGCCACCGCCTCGGCGATGACCCGCGAGGTCTGAAGCTCGCCGTCGGGGAGCGTCGCCAGGAACATGAGCGCTCGCAGGGAGACATCCGAGAAGGCATTGATCCTCATGGGTCAACAGTATGGCCGCGGGTCAGCGCGATGCGCCGGCCAGGGTGCCGGTCACGGCGCCGGCCGGGTCGGTGATCAGGCACGAGACGTCGCGGCTGCCCGGGCCGTTCGGGCTGGCCAGGACGTCGGCGTCGGCCCAGCTCTGCGCCGTGGGGGTGAGGTAGGCGAAATCCAGACTCGATGCCCGGTACTCGAGCAGCACGAAGTCCTCGAACAGGGAACCGCAGCCGGTTTCCGCCACTGCGGTCACGGCGTTGTCGCCGGGGAAGGCGTCGCCCGGCACCGGGAACCGGGCGAATACCTCGAACTCGTGGCTCTCGTCGCATGAAACCCGCGGAACGATCGATGCGTTCACGTCCAGTCCCTCCGAAACCTCACGTAGGCAGTCTCCGACGAGAAGGTCGGCCACAGCGGTGACCTCTCCGAGAGCGGATGCCGGCACGGCAGCCACGTTGCGGACCGGCGTCGGCAGCATGTCGCCGATCACGCTGCAGCCGGTGAGGCTGGCGGTCAGGACGCTGGCCGCAGCGATCAGCAGGGTCAGGGTTCCGGGGTGCGTGCGCGGCGGGATCATCGGTTAGCGGGTCGGCGCGCTCGGGGACGCGGGTGCATCCGTGGTGGTGGTCGCTGAGCCGAGGGCCCGCAGAGCCGGCTCGTGCAGCAGGCTGTTGGTGGCCAGAGCGCTGCCGTGCCAGGGGCCGGGCCGGCCGTCGGCGGAGGAGAACCGGCCACCGGCCTCCTGCACGATCGGGGCCAGGGCCGCGAGATCGTAGGGCTGCAGGTCGTATTCCGCGACGATGTCGAGCAGACCCTCGGCGAGGAGCATGTACGACCACATGTCGCCGTAGGCGCGGGTGCGCCAGACCTGGCGGGACAGTGTGATCAGCTCGTCGAGGTGCCCGGTCTGGTCCCACTGCTGGATGCTGTTGTAGCTGAGCGAGGCGTCGGCGAGCTTGGCCACGCCGGACACGGCCAGGCGCACGGGGTCGGCGCCCGGCGTGCGCTCGTCGGTCATCCAGGCGCCGCCGCCGGTGCGCGCCCACCAACGCTTGCCGAGGGCTGGGGAGCTCGCCATCCCCACCACCGGATCGCCATCGACGGCGAGGGCGATCAGAGTGCCCCAGATCGGGATGCCGCGCAGGAAACCGGCTGTGCCGTCGATCGGATCGATGATCCATTGCCGCACGCTGGTGCCCTCGGTGCCGAATTCCTCACCGAGGATGCCGTCGGCCGGGCGCCGCTCGGCCAGGGCGGTCCGGATCGCGCGCTCCACGGCCTGGTCGGCATCCGTCACCGGGGTGCGGTCGGGTTTGGTCGTCACGACGAGGTCCATCGCGGTGAACCGGTCGCGCGAGATCGCGTCGGCCAGATCGGCGAGCTCGGTCGCGAGCTGGAGGTCGTCATCGAGGGAGTACTTCTGGGGCTGGGTCACAGACCAAGACTAGTAATTTTGGCGCGACTCTCCGGTTTGTACCGCGATTGGCGCCGAAGGTAATCGTGCTGTTAGTATCTAGAGTCGGTTCGGGTCACCCTGGGTCGGAGAGTAGAGAAACACGCACCTCTAGCTCAATTGGCAGAGCAACTGACTCTTAATCAGTGGGTTCCCGGTTCAAGTCCGGGGGGGTGCACCATCAGAAAAAGGCCAGGCTCGTTCCAAACGAGGCTTGGCCTTTTCTGTACCCGGTAGCCTGATATCCAGTCAACAGCACCTTCATCGTCAGGCGGAAAAAATCAGAGCTGCACGAGCCACCAAAGACAGACCCCACGCGGTGCGAATTTGGCACGACATCATCGTTAATTGGCTCCTGGCTACACCGCTGATCGTCAATGGAGCGCATCGGTCTCGGCTGCTCCACCTCGCCGGAATGAACGTCAGAAGTTCCAGAGTGCTGAAGGGGGTCACCTTTGGCTCCAGAATGGTCGTTCTAAAACCCGGCGCGTTCGTGAATGAGGGCTGCTACTTCGACGGCAATGAGCGTGTGGTCATCGGGCGCGCGGCTGTGGCCCAGGGCGTCCGCTTCGTCACAAGTACGCATGAGATCGGACCCAGCGAGTTCCGAGTCGGCCCACTGGTAACCAAGCCGATCCATGTCGGCGACGGCGCGTGGATCGGTGCTTTCGCCACAATCCTGCCCGGTGTCACGATCGGCAACGGGGCAATCGTGGCTGCCGGCAGTGTAGTGACCAAGGACGTCGAGCCCAACACCGTCCATGGTGGCGTGCCGGCTCGTCTGATCAGGTCGCTGGAGGGCTAGCCGACCGGAAGAGGGTGGAGTGGCCGCGCAGGCCTCGAACATGACTTCTAGAAACTTCCATAGATAAGTGACAGACTCTCAACTCTGTATGTCATGTTTGCTCGTTTCGAAACATGACAACCACCGCGGATGACCTCAGGCAGGCAACGGATGCCGTCGCCCTCCTCGGTTCCGTTTTCGCCGAAAATAAGGCCCTCGCCGATGCTGAGGTGCTGGCCGGTCAGAGGCCGATCGCGGCCGCTCGCCGCCTCCTCGACACCCGTTCGGCGCGGATGGCGGCGACCATCGCCCGGCGTTCGCGGCTGGAACCGGGCCACTCCGGTCTGGCCGCGCAGCAGGGGTTCCTCTCGCCTCAGGCGTTGATCCAGAAGGTGACCGGCTCGACGAAGAACGACGCGTTCAAGCTCGTCGCGGTCGGCTCGATGATGGCCGACGCCGCGGCGGCGGAAAAGCTCGTCTAAGCCGTCCTGAAGTCGCGCGATTCGGATGCCGCCGCGGTCGCGGCGTTCGTCGAGAAGGTGTCGTGGCAGGCGCCGATCGCCCGGGCAGTCACCGCGGGAATGCTCTCGGTCGATGCGGCCGAGTCGATCCGTTCCGGTCTCGGCCAGATCGACGACGCGGTCACCGCCGAGAAGCTTCGTGCGGCCCCCGATTCTCTCCTCGCCGTGGCCTCAACTCTGAACGCGGACCACGTCTTCAAACTCGCGAGACGAATGCGCGACCGCCTCGACGAAGCCGGCATTGCCGCTCGGGAGAAGCAGGCCTACGACGACCGGTTCCTGAAGGTGTACCGGCTGGGAAACGGCAAGGTGCGCCTGAATGGGCTCTTCGCTCCCGAAGACGGCGAATTCGTGCTCTCCGTCTTCGATTCGGTCACCGACCCTCGCCGCGGAGGCGTGCGTTTCGTCGACAAGGAGAAGGCGGCGTGGGCGAAACGCCTGCAGGATGACTCGCGCAGCACGGATCAGATCGCCGCGGATGCCTTCGTGCAGCTGCTGAAGATCGCCGGTGAGGCCGACCAGGGGCGGGTGTTCGGTGGCCGCCGCCCGTCGGTTTGAGTGATCGTGGCCGGAACGGCCCTCGAAACGGGTCAGGCGGGTCAGGCAGGGCAGATCGAGGGAAACCCGGTCCCGATCTCGCAGGACACCATCGACCGGCTCCTCTGCGACACCGGAACCCGCGGCATCCAGTTCAGTGAATCCGGCGACATCATCAACGTCGGCCGCGACGGCGGATGCCGCTGGGTCGACTGCGACAAATCACCAGCCTGGAGCGAGGCCCACCACATTAACGAATGGGTGAAAGACAACGGCTATACCGACCCCGCCGACGGGGTACTGCTCTGCCACCCGCACCACCTGCTGTTGCATAATCAGCACTGGAGCATCATCCGCACCGGTAACGACTACTGGCTCCGGCCGCCGGTCGGAGTCGACCCCGAACAATCCCTGATCGCACTCCCGAGCAAACAGGCGCAACCGTAATCCAGCTGCTGGGCGGTGGGCCTCGACAGGCTCGACCACCGCCAGGTAGCAAGCCGGGGCTACTCTGGCTCCGACGCGGGACACATCGGGGCCACCAACCGAGGCACTGACGAGGCACTCGGCGTAAGGAGAACCGATGCTGTCGAGCTACCTGATCGCCGAGGCCTACGCACGTGTCCGGAGCATCGTGCATGTCGTGCTCGTGGATGCCGACGAAGAGCTGCTGACCTTTCGGCCCGACCCGGAGGCGAACAGCATCGCGTGGTTGATCTGGCACCTGACCCGGGTGCAGGATGACCACCTGGCCGAGCTGATGAACGAGGACCAGCTCTGGGACAGCGCCGGCTGGGCCGACAGGTTCGCGTTTCCCTTCGCGCGGGCGGCCACCGGCTACGGCCAAACCGTCGAGGAGGTTGGGCAGGTGCGCGCCGGCGCATCCGTTCTGGCCGGCTATCTCGACGCGGTGCACGCCCGCACCATCGCCTGGCTGCCCACTCTCACCACGGCAGATTTCTCCCGGGTCGTCGACACCCGCTGGACCCCGCCGGTCACACTCGCGGTGCGCCTGGTCAGCGTGCTCTCCGACGACCTGCAGCACGCCGGCCAGGCCGCCTGCGTGCACGGCCTGGCGGAGCGCGCCGGCCGCTGAGAGAGCCACGCCAGGAGTGCTCACCGCGCGGCCGTGACTGCACGTGCGCGCTACAGCCGCTTCCAGACGTATTCGTTCTCTGGCCGCCCCGGCGTGCCGTAGCGCGGCGACCGCTCGAGTGAGCCGGTGTCGGCCAGATGCTCAAGGTAGCGCCGGGCGGTCACCCGAGAAATGCCGAGCTGCTCCATCACCTCGCTGGAGGAGACCGGAACGGTCTGCAGCTTCAGGAACTCGATCACCGCGCCCAGGGTGCCCTCGGACAGACCCTTCGGCCGCGGCAGCTCGGTGGGCGTGCGCAGGCTCGCGAACGCCAGGTCCACGTCGGTCTGGCTGGTCATCGCGGACAGGCCGCCCAGCTGAAGCCGAAAGTCCCGATACTGCACCAGCTTCTGCGCGAAGGTCGAATAGGTGAACGGCTTGATCAGGTATTGAACAATGCCGGCCGCCACGGCGCCGCGCACGATGTGCAGTTCGCGCACCGCCGTGATGGCGATGATGTCCGTGGTCAGGCCGGCCGCGCGCATCCGTCGGCTCACGTCGAGGCCGTGCAGGTCGGGCAGGGTCATATCCATCAGCACCAGATCGATGGGCTGCCCGGCGGTGACGGCCGTTGCCAGGGCGCGCAGGGCGGAATGGCCGTCGCCGACGGTGCCCGCGTGCACGAAACCGGTCAAACGCCCGAGGTAGGCGGCGTGCGCCTCGGCCGCAATGGCTTCGTCTTCGACGACGAGCACCCGGATGTCCCGGTCAGTCATGCGATCCGCCCATCGTCGCCGCGAGGTCGGGTTCGATGCCCGCAGTGGGCTCCTCCGGCTGCCGGGGGAGGGTGACCGTGAACACGGCCCCCTCGCGGCGGGTGATGCTGAGGCTGCCGCCGAGCCGGTTGACCGTCTGCCGCACCAACGCCAGTCCGAGGCCGCGGCCGAAACTGCCGGGCTCCTTGGTGCTGTAACCGCGGCGGAGGATGTCGGTCACGGCGTCCGGGTCGACGCCGGGCCCGGTGTCGGCCACCTCGATCGCCACCGACGAGGGCGTGGAGCCGACCGAGAGGTGCACCCGGCGGGGTGCCTCGCCGCCGGCGGCCGCGTCGAGTGCGTTATCGACCAGGTTGCCCACGACCGTGACCAGGTCCTGCGCCGTCAGGCCGGAATCGGCGAGGGTTCCGGCCGCCTCAACCGTGAGCAGCACGCCCAGCTCGCTGGCTTGGGCGAACTTGCCCATCAGCAGGGCGCTGAGCACCGGTTCGTCCACCGAGTCGAGCATGTCATCGGTGAGTTGCTGGCTGAGCTCCAGGTCTTTGGTGGCGAAATCGAGGGCCTCGGCGCCGCGCCCGAGTTCCATCAGGGACACGATGGTGTGAAGCCGGTTGGCGTGCTCATGGGTCTGGGCGTGCAGGGCATCCGAGAGGGTGCGCATCGACCGGAGCTCGCTGCCCATCGATTGCAGGTCGGTGTGGTCGCGGATGGTCGCAACCCAGCCCATCGGCGCGGGTTTGGTGCGGCCGCTGCCCGGTTTCAGTGCCGGCAGCTGGCTGACGACCAGCACGCGCGTGTCGGTGACGTGGATCTCGTCGGTGGCGGGGCGGCCGCTCTTCAGTAGCTCGGCGAGCGCTGGGGGAAGGTCGAGACGGTCAAGGCTCTGCGTGGCGGCGGAGGATGCTCGGCCCTCAGTCGGTGAGCGCGGCGGCAGGCCCAGCAGCCGGGCAGCCTGATCGTTGTAGAGCACGACCTCGCCCGTGAGAGTGACGAGTACGAGACCCTCCCGCACCGAATGCAGCACCGAGTCGTAGTAGACGAAGAGCTGGGCGAGTTGCTCCGGTCCCCAGCCGAGCGTGACCCGGCTTAGATAGCGACCGAGCAGCCAGGCGGCGAGGGTGCCCGTGGCTAGCAGCATCAGGGCCACCCCCAGCACGGCCGGCAGCCGCGCGCTCAGCGCGATGGAGAGGTTGCTCGTCTTCACCCCCGCAGCCACCAGGCCCTGAACGGCTCCCTGCTCGTCGGTGATCGGAACGACGGCCCGCACCGAGGGTCCGAGCGTGCCCGTGGTCACCTCGGTGAACGGTTCCCCGGCCAGGGCGGGCGTGACGGTACCGATGTAGGGGCGGCCGATCTCCAACTCGGTCGGGTGGGTCCAGCGGGTGCGGTCGGGCGCCATGATCGTGATGAAGTCGAGGGTGGCGTCGGCGGTGACCCGCTCGGCGTACGGCTGGAGCACCGCGCTGGGATCGGCTGAGCGGCTGGCCTCCAGTACGAGCGGGTTGTCGGCGATGGCGCTGGCGACGGACAGCATCCGTTCCTCGGCGGCGACGAAACCACGGTCGCGGGCGTCCACGAAGGCCGCGGTGCCCGCGAACACGGTTATCGCCATGATGACCAGGGCGTTCGCCAGGAACAGGCGGCGCGCAATGCTCCAGCCTTGCCCCATCGCATCCTTCTTCCATTTGCGCGACCGTGACCAATATGACCGCAACAGTGACGCGGGCGCCTCGGTCGTCCAGTCTGAAACACACCACGGATGGTCCGGGCGCACCAGCGCTTCACCCCAGCCTAGTTACTAGACAAAGGAGTCTTTTATGGCATCACTGCCTCGCGCTCGCGCTGCACAGCCCGCGAAGAAGTTTGACAAGTCCCACTACCTGTACATGGCGGTCATCGTCGCGGTGATCCTCGGCGTCATCGTCGGCCTGCTCTTCGGCGGCACAGGCGGATTCGCCGTCTCGCTCAAACCGCTCGGGGACATCTTCATCGCCCTGATCAAGATGATGATCTCGCCGATCATCTTCTGCACGATCATCCTCGGCATCGGTTCCATCGCGAAGGCCGCCACGGTCGGCAAGATCGGCGGACTGGCCCTCGGCTACTTCCTGACCATGTCCACCTTCGCCCTGGCGATCGGCCTCGTCGTGGGCAACGTGATCAAGCCCGGCTCAGGGCTCGATCTCACCGCGACCACCTTCGTGCCGCCGGAAGCCGCCGAATCGGACTTCTTCCTCGGCATCATCCCGACCACACTGTTCTCCGCACTGACCGCCGGCAACATCCTGCAGACCCTGCTGGTGGCCCTCATCGCCGGCTTCGCGCTGCAGAAGATGGGAGCCGCCGGCAAGCCGATCCTCGAGGGCATCGCGCACGTGCAGGCCCTGGTCTTTCGCATCCTGATCATGGTCATGTGGCTCGCGCCGATCGGCGCCTTCGGTGCGATCGCCGCCGTCGTCGGTGCCACCGGCTTCCAGGCCGTTATCAGCCTCTTCACCCTGATGGGCGCCTTCTACCTGACCTGTGTGCTCTTCATCGTCGTCATCCTCGGCGGGTTGCTCAAGATCGTCACCGGCATCAGCATCTTCAAGCTGATGCGTTATCTCGGCCGAGAGTACCTGCTGATCTTCTCGACTTCCTCTTCCGAGGCGGCGCTGCCGCGCCTGATCGCCAAGATGGAGCACCTCGGCGTCTCCAAGCCGGTCGTGGGCGTCACGGTTCCCACCGGATACTCCTTCAACCTCGACGGCACTGCGATCTACCTGACCATGGCGTCGCTCTTCATCGCCACGGCCATGGGTCAGCCGCTCGCCCTGGGCGAGCAGATCGGGCTCCTCGCCTTCATGATCATCGCCTCCAAGGGTGCCGCCGGAGTGTCCGGTGCCGGGATCGCGACCCTGGCCGCCGGCTTGCAGGCCCACGCCCCGCAGCTGCTTGAAGGAGTCGGCTTCATCGTGGGCATCGACCGCTTCATGTCCGAGGCCCGCGCGCTCACGAACTTTACCGGCAACGCCGTCGCCACCGTGCTGATCGGATCCTGGACCAAGGAGATCGATCGTGCCCAGGTCGACCGGGTGCTCGACCGTCACGAGCCGTTCGACGAGACCACGATGATCGCCCACCACGGTGCGCCCAGCGCCGCCGAAACGGCCGCCGCGACCGAGAAGTCCGCGCAGATCGCGGCGCTCAAGGCCTGAGTCCGTTCCGGGTCGTCGAACGCGACCCGGCACGGATGCTCCGCGGCGGCTGTCTCGCGGCCTGCGGTAGGGCCGGTTCTCCCCGCTACCCGAAACCGTCGAAATCGCTGCTTCTGCGACGCAAATACCCCCGTGTTAGGCTTACTGCTGGTCTTACGACCCTTCACCAGGACGCGAATGTACAGCCACGGCCCCATCGGTACGGCGCTTCGTATGGTGAGGCCATGACGGATGCGATCCCCATGATCGCCCCAGCCCACGCTTTCCATCGCGTCGAGGCCGGTCACGGCCTACCCGTCCGACACAGCGTGCATCCGTTCCGTCGGCCGTGATTCGGCCCCGCCCGGCGTGCACCGGGAGAATCCGTGACCGAAACTATTGCCGTGAAGGCAGATCGACTGTACAAAGCGTTCGGGCGTCGTCCGCACGAGCTCGTCAAGAAGCTAACCGCGGGAGCCAGCCGCGATGAGGTGTCCTCGCTGGGCACCGCCGCCGTTATCGACGCCTCATTCGAGGTTCACCGCGGCGAAATCTTCGTGGTGATGGGGTTGTCCGGTTCGGGCAAATCCACCCTGATCCGCATGCTCAACGGGCTACTGGACGCCACCTCTGGCAGCGTGACGGTGGCCGGCCAGGCCATCACCGGCATCTCCGCCGCCGCGCTGCGCGAGGTGCGCCGCACCAATATTTCCATGGTGTTCCAGCACTTTGCCCTGCTACCGCATCGCACCGTGATCGACAACGTCGCCTACGGACTCGAGGTGCAGGGCATGGGCCGCGAGGAGCGGCTCGCCAAGGCGCGCACCATCATCCGCCTCGTCGGGCTCGACGGCTGGGCCGACAGCCTGCCGTCCGAGCTTTCCGGCGGAATGCAGCAGCGAGTCGGCCTCGGCCGGGCTCTCGCCGCCGACACCGACGTCCTCCTGATGGATGAGGCGTTCTCGGCCCTTGACCCGCTGATCCGCCGCGAAATGCAGGAGCAGTTGATCGAGCTGCAGGCCGAGCTCGGCAAAACCATCATCTTCATCACCCACGATCTCAACGAGGCCATGTTCCTCGGCGACCGCATCGCGGTCATGCGCGATGGTCGCATCGTTCAGATCGGCACCCCCGAGGAGATCCTGACCGACCCGGCGAACGACTACGTCGCTCAGTTCGTGCAGGATGTCGACCGCGCCCGGGTGCTGACCGCGGCCAGCGTGATGGAGCCCGTGCGCTCCGTGGTCACGATCACCGGCGGTCCCCGAGCTGCGCTCCGCACCATGCGCGACCTGCAGACCTCCGCCACCTTCGTGCTCAACCGCGACCGCACCTTCGCCGGTGTGGTGCGCGATCGCGACGTGCTGGGGCAGGTCAAGGCCGGCGAGACCGATCTGCGCGCGATAGTGCGCACGGATGCGATCTCCGTCAACCCGGACACCCCGCTGGTCGACCTGGTCGAACCCTCGGTCGGCAGTGATCTGGCCATCGCCGTGGTCGATGAGAAGAACCGTCTGCTCGGCGTCATCCCGCGGGTGACCCTGCTGGCCGCGCTCGGCAACGTGAGCACGAATACGGGGGACGTGCCCGTGATCGAGCCCGCAGCCACGATTTCCATCAGCGTGATCACCGAAACCCTCCGCGACACCGCTCTGGAAGGAGCCGACCTGTGAACGACTTCCGACTTCCTCTGGGTACTCTCGTGGAGGGGTTCATCGACTGGATCACCGACACGTTCGGGTTCTTATTCGACTTCATCCGGGCCGTCTTCGACGGTGCCTACGAACTGGTCGACTTCCTCCTGGTGGCGCCGCCCTTCTGGGTGATCATCGTGCTCTCGGCGGGGCTGGCCCTGGCCACCCGCGGTTGGAAATTCATGGTCGGTACCGTCCTCGGTCTGATCGTCGTCGTCGGCGTCGACCAGTGGGAGAACGCCATGGACACCCTCGCACTGGTGCTGGTCGCCAGTGTGCTCGCGATCGCCCTCAGCCTGCCGCTCGGCATCCTGGCGGCGAAGTCCGCGGTGGCGTCCAACATCATCCGGCCGATTCTCGACTTCATGCAAACCATGCCGGCCTTCGTGTACCTGATTCCCGCGCTGATTCTGTTCCGCGTGGGCGTCGTGCCCGGAATCGTGGCCACCATCATCTTCGCGATGGCCCCGGGAGTCCGCCTCACCGAGCTGGGCATCCGCGGAGTCGACCGAGAAGTGGTTGAGGCCGGGCAGGCCTTCGGCGCCTCGCCCTGGCGCATCCTCCGGCAGATCCAGCTTCCGCTGGCGATGCCGACGATCATGGCGGGTATCAACCAGGTCATCATGCTCTCCCTGTCGATGGTCGTCATCGCCGGTATGGTCGGTGCCGGGGGGCTGGGAGCGGATGTCGTCGCCAGCCTGAACCGCATCGACGTCGCACTCGGTTTCGAAGCCGGCCTCGCCGTGGTGATCCTCGCCATCTTCCTTGACCGCCTGACCGCCGCACTCGGCACCGGCGACACCCCGCTCGGTCGAATCATGTCGGCCCGCAAGCGCCGCGCCCAGCAAGCCCTGGCCGCCTGAGCCAGTGCGCCGCGCACCCGACCTCCTGATTTCTGATTCTGCCCCGGTCGCCCACCAGGCGACACGAAAGGAAACAATATGAAAAACCGATCACTGTCCCTCATCGCCCTCGGAGCCGTTGGGCTCCTCGCACTCAGCGGCTGCGCCTCGGCCGAGGCCGCCGTCGTCGGCGACGGGAACAAGGACCAGAAAGACATCACCATCGCCGTGTTCAACGGCTGGGATGAAGGCGTCGCGGTCTCCGAACTGTGGAAGGCCATCCTCGACGAGAAGGGCTACAACGCGGAGTTGGAATACGCCGACGTTGCCCCCGTCTACTCGGGTCTCTCCACCGGAGACTATGACATCAACATGGATGTCTGGATGCCGGAGACCCACGCGTCCTACGTGAAGGAGTACGGCGATGACATCGTCGACCTCGGCGCATGGAACGAGGAATCCCGCCTGACCATCGCCGTCAACAAGGATGCCCCCATCGATTCCCTCGACGAGCTGGCCAGGAACGCCGACAAGTTCGGCAACCGCATCGTCGGAATCGAACCTGGAGCCGGCCTGACCAAGGCCACCACTGAGAAGGTCATCCCGGCCTACGGCCTCGACGACATGGAATACCTGACCTCATCGACCGCAGCCATGCTCACCGAGCTGACCGCGGCCACCAAGGCCGGCGAGAACATCGTCGTCACCCTGTGGGAGCCGCACTGGGCCTACGGTTCACTGCCGATCAAGACCCTCGAGGACCCCAAGGGAACCCTGAAGAACACCGAGTCGCTCCACAGCTACGCCAAGTCCGACTTCGCCGAGGACTTTCCGCAGGCCACCGAGTGGATCAAGGGCTTCGACATGGACCTCGACAAGCTGTACTCGCTTGAGAAGGCCATGTTCGTCGACTACGACGGCAAGGACTACGAGCCGATCGTGGCGAAGTGGATCTCCGAGAACCAGGAGTACGTGGACTCTCTGACCACCACGTAACACAGAACACAACACGAGAGCGGCAGGAGAGGCCCCGGTCAAGGAGACCCGGGCCTTTCTTGCACCTCAGCGGGGTAGCACGGATGTGCGCCCCCGGGTGTCGCAGGCGGCCGACCGCGCCCCGCAGGGTTCCGGGGCGACGCTGGCAGTGGTTGCCCTGGTTTTGGAGGTCGAATCGAAGATGACCAGGTGCTCACGCCGTGCTCCAACGATCGGGTTCGTCAGGTGCCGGCCGCTTCAGTGCACCGCAACCGCGGACCGGGGAAGGTTTCCGACTACGGGGTTGTCTGTGTCAGGAACTCAGTGAGCTCGCGGGTGATTTCGGCGGCAACGGCATCCGTTGACATGGTGGCAACACCGTCGCCGTTCTCGACGCCGTAGTCGCCGAACCGCGCATGGTTGGCTCCTTCGATTTCGACGAAACGAGTGTCGGGCACAAGTAGATCTGCGCTGTCGGCGATCTTCTCCGGGGTGCTGAGGCCGTCGGCGCTCCCGCTGAGGCTGAGGGCCCGCAGATCGGTGCGCTCCGGCGCGGCCGCGCAGTAGCTGCCGAACAGCACCAGCCCGGCCACCGCGGGATCGTCCGCCAGCATGCAGGCTCGCACGCCGCCGATCGAGTGGCCGCCCACGAACCAGGTGGAGACGTCGGGGACGGCGTCGGTGAAGGTGGACAACGTCCGGCGGTCGAAGATGGCGAGGTTGAGCACCGGCTTGGTGATCACAACGGTCACCCCGGTGTCTTCGACCGTGCCCGCCAGCTTGTAGAGGTAGGCATAGGGGTCAACCCGGGCACCGGGAACGAAGACCAGGCCGATGTCGCCGGCGTCGTCGGCGGGCGCGAGGACGACCGACGTGGGGGTGTCGGTGACGGTCACGTTCGGGTTGGCGAAGACCTCGTCCGCCGCGGCCCGATCGGCCACGCGCACAGTGTTCACCCAGGCAAGGAACACGATCACGACGAGTACGAACGCGGTCAGGGTCCACCAGCTGCCGGCCCGGATGCCGCGCCGCAGCCGTCCTCGTCGACGTGCCTCGGTCATGCAGCCGGGCTGGATCATCGCGCTCCGCTCCTCGCCTGTCCGGTCGGGGTGAGACCGGAAACCGCTGGTGGTCTCAACCTAGCCGCAACCGACCTGCCGGGGCCGAACCGCTCCGGCCTCAGTCGTCGAGACCGCGGGCGGCCAGAGCCTCACCGATCGCATCCGCGGCATAGAGCGAGCGCACGACCACCGGCACGGCCAGGGCGAGCAGCGAACCCTGGGTGCCGCGCGCCCGACGGGCCTCGATCACCTCGGACACGATCTCGGTGACGAGCGGGATGCACCGCAGGGTGAGGGCGAGGAGGAGGCCGACCCGGTCGGCGTCGACCCAGCGACGGAACGGTCGCAGAAGCTTCTGAAAGCCCTCAAGCACGGCCGTGACCGTGGTCGTCACGGTGAACAGCGCCGCCAGCGCCACGGCGATCAGTAGCCGCCCGGCCATCAGGCCGGCCGTGGTCCAGCCGGCGAACAGCGCCTGGACTGGAACGGCGATCACCAAAATCCACAGGATCGGGCCGATCTGCTGCCACGCCGCGCCCAGCGGCACCCGCGCCACCAGGAACAGTGCGGCGACCCCGAGAAGGCAGGCGCCCAGCTGCCAGAGCTCGCCGAGCGAGCCGACGAGCAGCACGGCGAGCGAGAGAAGCACGAGCTTGAGCAGCATCGGCGCGCGGTGGATCAGCGAGTGGCCGGGGTGATAGAGCCCGATCATGCCGGCCCGATCATGCCAGCAGCTCCCGGTACGCGCCGAGCGCGGCATCCGGTGCACCGTCGGCGACCACCCGGCCGTCCTCGATCACAATCACGCGGTCGAAGGCGGCGAGCAGGTCCAGCTGGTGGGTAACCACGATGACCTGCTGGCTCAGGCCGAGCAGAAGTTCGGTGATGCGCCGGGCATTGCGTGCGTCGAGCAGCGTGGTCGGCTCGTCGGCGACCACGATCTCAGGCTCCGCCACGAGCACGGCCGCCAGCGCGAGCAACTGCTTTTGGCCGCCGGACAGCCGGTGCGCCGGATGGTCGGCGTGCTGGTCGAGCCCGAAGCGCTCGAGCGCCGCCCGCGTGCGGGTCGAGATCTCGAGCGGGGTCAGCCCGCGGCGGCGCAGGGTGAAGGCGACGTCTTCGGCCACGGTGGGCATCACGATCTGATTGTCCGGGTTGGTGAAGATGAAGCCGACCTGCCGGCGCACCGCCTTGGCGTTCCGGGCCACGTCGAGGCCGCTGACGCTCACGATTCCGGTGTCGGGCTTGATCAATCCGTTGATCAGGCGCACGAGGGTGGACTTTCCCGACCCGTTCGCACCGACGATGCCGATGCGCTGTTCGGTGAGGGTCAGACGGATGTCCCGCAGCACCATCCGTTCACCGAACGCATGCGAGACGCTGTCGAAGTCGATCCTGCTCATGATGCGGGCGTGACTGCTCCGGCGGTGACGTCGGCGGCCTCGGGCGCGGGAGCGGCGCTGCGGCGCGGCGGGATCAGACCCGGGTAGGCCCTGTGAACCTGGCGGGCCACCAGTACGGTCACGACCACCTTGATCAGGTCGCCGGGCAGAAACTTCGCGGCGTCGACAAGAGCAACCCAGAGCGGCAGGCCCAGGTTGATCGCGGTGACGGGCACGCCGATCAGGTAGACCACGACGATACCGCCGAGAGTGGTGGCGCCGAACGCCGCCCAGAGCCGGTAGCGGGGGAGGAGCAGGCCGGTCAAGTAGCCGATGACCAGGGCGCCGAGCAGCCAGCCGTAGAGGTAGCCGGCGGAGGGTGAGGTGGTGAACCAGACGATGCCACCGCGCCCGCCAGACAGCAGCGGGAGGCCGGCTGCGGCGAGGGCGAGCAGGAGGAGCACGGCGAAGAAGCCCTTGCGCGCCCCGAGGATCGCCCCGGCCAGCATCACCCCGAGGGTCTGGAAGGTGATCGGCACGGCCACCGCCCCAATACTCAGGGCGCCGGGCAGTCCGAGTGCGGCGATCAGGGCGGCGAAGATGGCGATCTGCGACAGGTCGCGCACGCTCATGATGCGGGGTGTCGGGGTGCGGGCGATGAGGGGGCTGGAAGTCATGATCTTCAATCTAGAATTCCGCGGCAGCGCGAGTCTGAAGAAGACCTACAAAGAATGCGGCGGAACTCTATACGGGCGCGTCCGGCAAGCTCCCGACGCAGGGGTGTCTCGGGGTTTCTGCCGGTAGAGCGTTTCCCCGCATTCGAGCATGCCGATGTAGGTCGCAATCTTCGCGGCGCGAGCCTCGGGCTGCTTCGTACCGTCGAGGCGGAACAGGATCGCGAAACGGTTCTGGGACGTGAGCGCCGGGAAGAACCCGGCGGGACGCATCCACCCCTCCGCGATGAGGGTGAGGGCTGAGTCCCGGTTGAGCTGTGACCACACGCTGCGGGCTCGGCGGGGAGTGAAGGCCTGCGACAAGTAACCGTCGAGAGAGTTCACTTGCCCGTCGATCCAGCCGCAGCACAACGCGATCTCGAGCGCCTGGGATGGGTGGTCTCCGGTGCCGCGGGGCGTTTCTTCCGCAGCTGCAAACGGATGCGCTCGTCCGACGGAGTACTGCTGTGCCATGCTCACCCTTTGCTCCTGCACAACAAGCACTGGACGATCATCCGCACCGGAACTCAGTGCCGACTGCGGTCACCGATGCAGGTTGACCCGGAGTGGACGATAATCGCGTTGCCGAGCGAGCAAACAAGCGGGGCCGAGGGTCAGGCGACGAGGCGGGCGTTGTTCGTCGAAGCAGCGGCGGAGAAGCGCGGAAGGGTGGCCGTCGGCGCCCGCTCCGGTTCGG
Source organism: Cryobacterium sp. TMT2-4 (assembly GCF_004402575.1). Lineage (NCBI taxonomy): Bacteria > Bacillati > Actinomycetota > Actinomycetes > Micrococcales > Microbacteriaceae > Cryobacterium > Cryobacterium sp. TMT2-4. The sequence goes on from NZ_SOGE01000001.1 coordinate 106,936, forward strand.
CCCAAACGGAGATCGGGGCGGGAATGAAGGGGAGCGCGGTGGGCTCGGCGGTGACCTCGCCGCGCAGAACGGCGGTCTCGGTGCGGAGCACGGAGGCCAGGGACGAGGCAATCTGGTTCGCCTTCAGATCGTGGAAGATCACGTCGGTGTCGTCACTGCTGCGGGGAATTAGAGTCCACTGGCCTTGGGCGCCGACGAGACGAGCGATTTGGGTGTGCAGGAGCTCGAATACCTGAGCGTCGCTGAGCTCGGGAACGGGCGGGGGGATGACCGGTGCGACCGGTGCGACGCGACGTCGTCGACCAAACATCGGGAGCCCCTTTCGGCTAACGTGCCCGTGAACTCTTCAGTTTGCCGTGCGGCGCGCTACGGCCCGCGCTGACACGCCGACAGCGGAGGACTTAGTCCTCGATTCGGCGATCGTCGGCATCCTGGATGACGGTTCCGATGGCGACGGCGGCGCTGAGCAGCCAGCCGACCCACATCAGCGCCAGGCGCCAGTCGCGCGGACCGGTGCGGGTGGCGCTCAGAATGTTCCAACCGCCGGCGAGCACGCCGATGATGGCACTGCTGAAAATGAACTTTCGCATGGAGACCTCCGCGTCTAACGCTACCCGGAAGTTGCCCGGCTGCACGTTTCCCGACAATCTGACCGATCGGACAAGCTCTGACCGATCGGTCAGGTACCGTGATCGGGTGACTCCAGAGCCCGTTGTGCCCCAGCCCCCACACAACCGCCAGAGCACCAGCGCAGAACTGCGCGCGACAGCGCTGGAGCAGTTCGCCTCGGTCGGGTTCGCCGGCACCTCGCTGCAGCAGATCGCCGACGCGGCCGGGTACTCCAAATCGAGCGTGCTCTACCACTTCGCCTCCAAGGAAGCGCTCCTCGACGAGGTGCTCACCCCGGCGGTGAACCGGCTGGAGGCCATTCTCGAACGGTTCCTCGCCACCGAGGAGAGCGCCCTGACCCGGAGCCGGTTCGTGAACGACTTCATCGACTTCATCCTCGAATTCCGCCTCGAGCTGCACACCTTCATCAACCAGTCTCAGTCGCTGCGCGGCATCCCCGTGATCGACCGGGCAGGAGTGGTGATCGTGCGCCTCTCCGACACGCTGTGCCACGGCGATGCGAGTACGGAGGACCGCATCCGCTTCGGTATCGCCCTCGGCGGCGCCGCCTACACCCTGGTGGCCGGCATGACGTTCCTCGGGGAGGAGATAACCCCGGTGGAAGAGGTCCGACCGGCTCTCCTGACCGTCATCACCGAGCTGCTTGCCCCTGTCACCGTTCGCACCGCCCCGTCCCGGAAGTAGCACCCATGGCAACCCTGCTCTATCGAATCGGTCACTTCGCCTACCAGCGTGCGGGCCTGGTGCTCGGCATCTGGGCCATCCTGCTGGTCGGGATCCTCGGCTCCGGGGTGGCCCTCGGTGGCCAGACCCAGGAGTCGTACGCGATTCCCGGCACGGAATCACAGGACACCATCGACAAGCTCGGCGAGGTGTTCCCCCAGGCGGCCGGCGCCGCGGTACAGGTTGTCTACACGGCCCCGGACGGGGCATCCGTCACTGACGAGCCTTACCGCACGGCCATCGTCGACATGGCGGCCGAACTCGCGGACGTGCCCGGCGTCGACTCGGTGCTGACGCCCTATGACGAATATGCGTCGGGCGCGATCTCCGACGACTCGGAGAGTGCGTTCAGCCAGGTTCAGTTGTCCGGCTTATCAACCGACGTCACCGCGGAAACCCTCGACGACGTGACCGCGACGCGGGATATCGCCGAGCAGGCCGGCCTCGAGGTAGCCTTCGGCGGCCAGGTTTTCCAGGACAACACCTTCGGCATCACCATCTCCGAGGTTCTCGGCCTGATCTTCGCGGGCGTGGTGCTGGTGATCACCTTCGGTTCGCTCGTATCCGCCGGGATGCCGCTGCTGATGGCCCTGATCGGCGTCGGCGTCGCCATCGGCGGCATCACCGTGATTTCCGCATTCGTGCCAGTCTCGAGCACGGCCCCCATGCTCGCCCTGATGCTCGGGCTCGCCGTAGGCATCGACTACGTGCTCTTCATCCTGTCGCGGCATCGCACGCAGCTCGCCAACGGGGTCGAACCACACGATTCGGCCGCCTCGGCCGTGGCCACCGCCGGCAGCGCCGTCGTCTTCGCCGGGATCACCGTGATCATCGCCCTGCTCGGGCTGCTCGTGGTCGGCATCCCCTTCCTCAGCGTGATGGGGCTGGGCGCCGCCTTGGCCGTGCTGGTCTCCATCTTCGTGGCGGTCACGCTCCTCCCCGCCGTTCTCGGCCTCGCCAAGGGGCGCCTCACTCCCAAGACAGGCAGCCGCGCGCACCACCGGGCCACCCGTCCAGACACCGGCCGGCCCACCCTCGGCCACCGCTGGGTCAACCTCGTGCTCAGGGCGCCGGTCGTGGCCGTGCTCCTCGTGGTGGGCGTGCTCGGCACGCTGGCGATCCCGGCCCTCAGCCTCGACCTGAACCTGCCTGACGGGGCGTCCGAGCCGGCCGGTTCGACGCAGCGAGAGGCGTTCACCATGCTCGAGGAGGGCTTCGGTCCGGGCTACAACGGTCCGCTCATCGTCGTCGTCGACATCACCCAGACGACGGATATCTTCGGTGACCTCGACACCATCGGCGCGGCCCTGCGCACCCTGCCCGGCGTGGCCTTCGTCGGCAAGGGCACTCCGAACCCGACCGTCGACACCGCCATCATCCAGGTCATGCCGGACAGCGCGCCGAACGCGCCCGAGACCAAGGCGCTCGTGCAGGCCATCCGCGATCTGGCACCATCGATCGACGACGACTTGCGCACCCCCATCGCCGTGACCGGCGCGACCGCCGTGTCGATCGACATCTCCAACCGCCTCAGCAACGCGCTCGTGCCGTTCGCCCTGATCGTGGTGGGGCTCTCGATCATCCTGCTGACCATGGTGTTCCGGTCGATCTTCGTGCCGATCAAAGCGGCCCTCGGGTTCCTGCTCTCGGTGGCCGCATCGATCGGCGCGACCGTGGCGATCTTCCAGTGGGGCTGGTTCTCCGAGCTGCTCGGGGTGGAAACCCCCGGGCCGATCCTGAGCTTCCTGCCCATCCTGCTGATGGCCGTGCTCTTCGGTCTGGCCATGGACTACGAGGTGTTCCTCGTCTCCGGCATGCGGGAGGAGTTCGTGAAGACCGGCCTGGCCCGCGAATCCATCGTGCACGGGTTCTCCCACGCTGCCCGCGTGGTCACGGCCGCCGCCCTGATCATGTTCTTCGTCTTCTTTGCCTTCGTGCCCGAGGGCACCGGGGCGATCAAGGGCATCGCGTTCGCCCTCGCCGTCGGAGTCTTCCTCGACGCGTTCCTGGTGCGGATGACATTGGTCCCGGCCGCGATGGCCCTCGCCGGCGATGCCGCCTGGTGGCTGCCACGCTGGCTCTCCCGCATTCTGCCCAACGTCGACATCGAGGGTGAGGGTCTGCGCCGGCACCTGGCCGACAAGGAATGGGCCAGGTGCCAGCCGCACGCCATCACGGCCGAGGAAGCCGTCTTCGGGCTGCCGGAGAGCCCCTTCGGGCCGCTGGACCTCACCATCGACGCCGGCGCGGTGGTGGTACTGACCGGCTCCGCCACCCACCGCCGCGTCGTCGCCGCCACCCTGGCCGGCCGGCTCGACCCGGTGTTCGGCCGCCTCCAGGTCATGGGCTTTCCGCTGCCGTCCGAGCGCAGCCGCGCCCTCCGCGCGGTGGCCCTCGCCGACGTGGGCGACAGCCGCGACAATGGGCTCACCGTGGGGGAGTTGCTGGCCGAACGGCTGGACCTGGCGCATCCGTGGTACCGCGCCGCGTCGCGCCGCTCGCTTCTCGCGGGGTGGATCGCGCGTCTGAACGGTGCGCTCGGCACCCCGTCGAGCGGCCGGGACGCCGGCCCGATCGTGGCCGGCACGACGGTATCGTCCCTCTCCGCCCTGGGCCGTGCCGCGGTGCTTGTGACGGCGGCGCTCACCGAGACCCCGGGAGTTGTCATCGTCGACCTCGGCGAGGGACTGCCCGTCGACCCGGCGGGGCGGGACCTCGTGCAGGTGCTGGCGATCCTCGCCCCGGCATCGACCGCCCTCATCGTCGGTGCCGCCTCCTTCCCCGAGGCGATCGCGGTCTACCGCGGGGCCCGCCCGCTGCAGACCCTCGAACTCGATTCCCGTGACCGAAAGGCCCTGCAGCGATGAGCACCAGGCTTGAGAAACTGTTCAGCCGCACGCCCGGGCAGCGCCGAGGGGCCCTCGGGGCCCTGCTGGCGGGCCTGATCGTGGTGCCGCTGGCGGTTGCCGGACTCTTCGCCGGGGCCCTCGCCACCGCCGATCAGCGCGTGGACACGCTGCCGGCGATCGTCGTCAACAACGACGAGATCGTCACCACCACCCTGCCCGACGGCACCGAGCAGCCGGTGCTCGCCGGCCGACTGCTCGTGACCGAACTCACCAAGCCTTCCGATGACGGGTCCGAGGCCACCGGGTTCGACTGGACCGTCTCCAACTCCGCGGATGCCGCGGCGGCCCTGGCCTCCGGCGACGCCTACGCGGTTCTCACGATCCCGAAGGACTTCTCGGCGTCGGTGACCTCGCTGGGCGGGGCGGCTCCCACCCAGGCCGACCTGGGCATCCGCACGGATGACGCGCACTCGTTCCTGGCCGGATCGGTGGCCCAGTCGGTGGGCACCGCCATGTCGGGCGTCTTCGGCCGCGAGATCACCTCGCAGTACCTCAACGGGCTCTACACCAGCCTGGCCGTGCTGGGCGAGTCCCTCACGCAGGCGGCGGATGGCGCCGCGCAGGTTTCGACCGGGGTCACCGGCGTGGCCACCGGACTCGATTCGCTGGCCGGCGGCACGGCCGCCGCGGCATCCGGGGCCTCGTCCGCCGCGACCGGCGCCGCCAGCTTCTCCTCCGGCGTGGCCGGGTACACCCAGGGCGTCACCGGACTGAGCGACGGCCTGACCCGGCTGAGCACGGGCGCGGCCGGGCTGGCTCCGCTCGCGACCGGCCTACCGGCCTACGCGGCCGGGGTGCAGTCCAACGCCGCCGGTTTCAGGCAGCTGAACGCGGCCATGCAGAGCGACCCGCGGGTCGCCGACTACGCGCCGGCCCTGCTGCAGCTCCAGGGCGGATTCGACGCCCTCGCCGCGCAGAGCACCGGCATCGGCCAGGCCGGTCCGGGCCTCGAAGGCGTGCTCGATGGGGTGTCTCAGAGCGCCAACGGTGCGAGCCTGCTCTCCGCCGGCGGCAGCGACCTCCGCGGCGGTGCCAGCGACCTCGCCACCGGCGTTGCCGGCATCGCCACCGGCCTCTCGCAGCTGGCCACCGGAACAACGGATGCCGCGGCGGGCGCCCGCCTGCTCGAATCGGGCGCGGTCGAACTCGCCAGCGGGCTGCAGGACGGCGCGGACAGCGCGGCCCTTCTCACCGACACCGACCCGGTGACGACCGCGGCGGTCGTCTCCGAACCGGTCGGCATCACCGCGGAGCGCGACAACGCCTTCGCGTCGATCGGCCCGGTCATCGGCATGGTCTTCGTGCCGATCGGCCTGTGGATCGGTGCCCTGGCGATCTTCCTGGTGATGAAGTCGCTGTCCGCGCTCGCGCTCGCGTCGACCGCGTCGACCGGCAACCTCGTGGCCCGCAGCCTCGGCCGTGCGTTCGGAATCGCCGCAGCGCAGGCCGTGGTCGTGGTGTTGTTGCTGCACAGCACGCTCGGCGTCTCGTGGTCGATCCTGCCGTCGACCCTGGCCTTCGCGGTGTTCCTCGCCTTCGTGTTCGCGGCGGTGCACCACTTCCTCACGGCGGCGTTCGGCCGGGTCGGAATCGTGGTCTCCCTGGTACTGCTCGCGCTGCAGCTCACCGCGGTGGGTGGGCTCTACCCGATTGAGCTGGTGTCGGCGCCGTTCCAGATGATCAGCCCGTTCCTGCCGCTCACCTGGGCGGTGCGGGGCATGCAGGCCATTGTTTCCGGGGGAGGCGGCAGCGCCGGCGGGCCCGCGGCCATCCTGCTGATCTTCGCACTGGTGAGCGTTCTGGCCTCGTACTGGACCGTCGCCAGCCGGCGCGGCGCCCGCTCGTTCGGCCTGGCGCAGGCCCGCAGCTGATGCGGGGTATCTGTTCCCGGAGGGAACGTGTGCCCGCCCGCGTGAGGTTGCGCCCCGTGCGCCGCACGAATTCGCCGGAGATTTTGGCTCACCCGAGCAACCGTGGTTCAGGTTCAGGTTCAGGCTCAGGCGAGCTTGCGTGTGGGGCTGACTCAGGACATCCGTCGCCTAAATTCTCCAGTCGGCGCGGACCAGTGCGGAACAGGTGCGGATACCCGGCTCGGCCCGGCCGGATCTCCTGAGGTGGCCACACCTCCCGCCTGATGCGCCGAAGTGCCTGTGCGGTTCGGGCGTGCACCTCGCGCTTTGTTCTGCCCCGCAGCCCGAACGAATTCGACGGAGATTTTGCCAAGATCGGTCCAGGATGCCCCGGAAAGTAGCGTTTCCGCCAAAATCTCCGTCGAATTGGTTCGACGACCTGGCTCAGAGTTGGTCGACGACCAGGATCAGGGGAGAGACGGGCCCTGGCCGATACTCAACCAGGCGTCGGTTCCTCCGCGAGCGTTCGGACCGGGGCCTCGGTTCGTGGCGCGGGCCTCCTTCATCGCTTGAAGCTGGCGGTCGACAGCCGCTCTGGTCGCCCCAGCCGAGAGCTGCCGCTCGAGGTCCGCGTCGAGCGGGGCCGTGACATCGTTCAGAGCGCCGCTGGAGAGCAGCTCGTCGGTGGCGGCGGCGCGGGCCTGCATCTGGGTGACCCGGTCCTTGGCCCGGTCGAGGTCGGCACCGACCGTGCCCAGTTGCGAGCCGATGCCGGACGCGGCCTCGTTGGCCTTGACCCGAGCCTCGGAGGCAGCGTAGGTGGCCTTGAGGGTCTCCTTCTCCATGCGGAAGGCGGCGACCCGTTCGGCGAGGCGTCGTTCGTTGTCCTGCAGTTGCGCCTGCTGCTGCGCCAAAACGAGGTACTGGTCACGGATGGCTGCCACCTGGCCCTCGAGGAGCGACCGGCGTTCCAGCGCCGTGCGGGCCAGATCTTCCCGGCCCTGGTTCAGCGCCTCCTGGGCCTGGTCGGCCAGCCGCTGGTAGCGGCCGCCCATGTCCTGCCCCTGCAACTCAATTCGCTTCTTTGCCGTTGCGACCTCGGCCAGCCCAAGGCGCACCTGCTGGAGCGACTTCACCTGCTGCTCGTAGCTGTCGTCGAGGGCCTCGCGGGGGTCTTCGATCCGGGTCAGGGCCTGGTTTGACTTGCTGCGGAGGATGACGCGCAGCCGCGAGGTGAGGCTCATGATTCAGTCCTTCTGTTGAAAGTATTCATGGGCAGGGGCCGGCGCGGATCGGAGAACCCGTCGTTGCCGTTATGGGAGTGGCCGTCGAGAGAGCAGCTGTTGAGCGAGCGGCCGTTGAGGGAGCGCAACTCATCGACCCCAGCCCGGAGCGCGGCCACCTCGCGGTCGACCTCGGAGCGAAGGGCCGTGAGGGTGTCATCGGTGAGCTCTCCGAGACCGGCAGCGACGGCCGAGCGCAGCCGGCGCACCAACCCGGCCACTTGGTCGACACGGCGGCCGGCCACCGACAGCGCCTCGGCGAGCACGACAGGATCGGTCTCGCTCGTCAGCAGCCGCAGCTGCGATTGCAGCGTGACGCTTTCGCCCTGAATGCGACGGAAAAGTCGCGGAAGCTCGCCGAGCGGGCCCTGGCTGCTCCGGGCCAGGTCGACGGCTGCCTGACCACTGTCGAGAGATTCCCTCAGCCGCAACTGCAGCTTCAGAACCTCGTGTTGCGGGCCCCGACTCAGGATGGTGCGAGAACGCAACACCGCGCCGGTCAGCCTGCGGCTACGGCGAATGCGCCGGTACAGCCTCCGCACCAGAACGAAGAATGAGACGAAGACAACGAGGCTGATGGTCGCGAGTGAGATCGACACCCAGCTCAGCAGTGAATTCAGGTCCATGGGTCCGCCTCTTTCAAACAGTCAGTCGGGGTCGCGCCAAACCCGGACACGATCCACGGGTTAAAGTACGCGCGCTACCTCAAAGTTGTCCCCATGTCGGGCGACCGTGGCCGAGTGGCCAGCCCGGCCACCGCTTTCGGCCCACTGGTAGCCTTGGGAGACCACCAAGGCGTCGCTCTGCGCCCGCCGGAACGGACGATCCCATTACCTCTGCAGCCGAACCCACGGCATCCGCCGCCCCGGACTCAACCTATTCGCTGGTCGTGGTCTCCAACCGCCTCCCGATCGAGATCGAGGTTTCCGAAGACGGAACCGAGGGCTGGCGCACCTCGCCCGGCGGCCTGGTCACCGCCCTCGAGCCCATGATGCGCAGCTCCGACGGCGCCTGGGTGGGCTGGCCCGGCATCGCCGACCGCTCGTTCGACCCGTTCGAGAACGACGGTATCTCCATCGTGCCGGTGCGGCTCAGCGAGTCGGAGTTGGAGGATTACTACGAGGGCTTCTCCAACGACACGATCTGGCCGCTTTACCACGACGTGATCGCGCCGCCGCGCTACCACCGCGAATGGTGGGAGGCCTACGTTCGGGTGAACCGCCGCTTCGCCGACGCCGCCGCAGCCGCCGCTGCGCCCGGCGCCACGGTGTGGGTGCACGACTACCAGTTGCAGCTCGTGCCACGGATGCTGCGCGACGCGCGGCCCGACCTCGTGATCGGGTTCTTCAACCACATCCCTTTTCCGCCATACGGGATCTACGCCCAGCTACCCTGGCGCAAGCAGATCCTCGACGGACTGCTCGGCGCCGACCTGATCGGTTTCCAGCGCCTCGCCGACGCCGGTAACTTCTCCCGAGCCGTGCGCCGCCTCTACGGCTATCCGACCCGCGGCGTCGCCATCGATGTGCCCGCACCCGAGGGCAAGCATCGCCGGGTGATCGCCAAGCACTTCCCGATCTCCATCGACGCCGCCGCCTACGAGGAACTGGCGCGGCGCCCCGAGATCCAGGAGCGGGCGCGCCAGATCCGCGAAGACCTCGGCAACCCCCAGACGATCATGCTGGGCGTGGACCGGCTCGACTACACCAAGGGCATCGCCCACCGCATCAAGGCGTTCGGCGAGCTGCTCGCCGACGGCAGCCTGAGCGTGGAGGATGTCACCCTGGTGCAGGTCGCCAGCCCCTCCCGGGAACGCGTCGGCCCGTACATCGCCCTGCGCGACGAGATCGAACTGGCCGTCGGCCGCCTCAACGGCGACTTTTCCACCATCAGCCACACCGCCATCAGTTACCACCATCACGGCTACCCGCGCGAGGAGATGGTGGCGCTCTACCTCGCGGCCGACGTGATGCTCGTGACCGCGCTCCGCGACGGCATGAACCTCGTCGCCAAGGAATACGTGGCCGTGCGCTTCGACCGCGACGGCGTGCTCGTTCTGAGCGAGTTCGCCGGCGCCGCCGACGAGCTCAAACAGGCCGTGCTGATCAACCCGCATGACATCGACGGCGTGAAGGCCGCCATCCTCAGGGCCGTCGCGATGCCCCGCCAGGAACGGCTGCGACGCATGCGCGCGCTCCGCCGCAAGGTCTTCGACAACGACGTCGACGCCTGGTCCTCTTCCTTCCTCCGAACCCTGACCGAAGGAGCCGCCGTGCGTCCCGGGATCCCCGACACCCTCGCCGGTGCGCTGAAGGATCTCAGCCGCGCCGACAACATCCTCGTGGCCCTCGATTTCGACGGGACGCTTGCCCCGCACGTCGACAAGCCCGAAGACGCGCGCGCAGTGGCAGGCACTCGCGAGGCCGTGCAGCGCCTGCTCGACCTCGACGGGGTGCGGGTCGCGTTCGTCTCCGGCCGGGCCCTGGTCAGCCTGCGGCACGTGTCGCAGCCGCAGACCGATGTGCTCCTCGCCGGCTCGCACGGGATCGAGGTGCAGCTGGACACCCCCGAGATCGAACTCGACCTCGTCACCGAGGAACTCGAGCAGCTCGACGCCCTCGCCCGGGTGCTTGAGCGCATCTCCGGCAGCATCGACGGAACCTGGATCGAACGCAAGCCGGCCGGTCTGGCCCTGCACACCCGGCTGGCGACGCCTCGGAAAGCGGCGGCCGCCCTGAAGGCCGCACGCGAGGAGCTGGGCACGCTGCTGCCCGGCCTGACCGTGCGGGACGGCAAGGACGTGATCGAATTCGCGGTGCGTGCCAGCACCAAGGGCGACGCCCTTGAGCGGTTGCGCCGGCACGCGGGGGCCGACCGGGTCTTCTACGCCGGCGACGACACCACCGACGAAGATGCCTTCGCCGTGCTGCGACCCGGCGACGTCGGCCTCAAGATCGGGGCAGGCGACTCGCTCGCCGGCTACCGGGTGCGCGGCCCCGAAGACGTGCCGCTGGTGCTGGGCCTGATCGCCGATGCCCGCGCGGCCGTCGCCACGGAGCGTGAGGCCGCCGCCGGAGCATGACCCCCGGGCGACGTTCCGCCCTCAGCGGACGTTTAGACTCAGTGCATGACTGAGATCGATATGAAGCCTCGCAGCCGGGACGTCACCGATGGAATCGAAGCCACCACCTCGCGGGGGATGCTCCGGGCCGTCGGTATGGGCGACGCCGACTGGGAGAAACCCCAGATCGGCATCGCAAGTTCGTGGAACGAGATCACGCCCTGCAACCTCTCCCTGGATCGCCTCGCGCAGGCCGCCAAAGAAGGTGTGCACGGCGGCGGCGGCTACCCGCTGCAGTTCGGCACCATCTCCGTCTCCGATGGCATCTCGATGGGCCATGAGGGCATGCACTTCTCCCTCGTCTCCCGCGAGGTCATCGCCGACTCGGTCGAGGTTGTCATGCAGGCCGAGCGCCTCGACGGCTCCGTGCTGCTGGCGGGCTGCGACAAGTCGCTGCCCGGGATGCTGATGGCCGCGGCCCGCCTCGACCTGGCCAGCGTTTTCCTCTACGCAGGATCGATCGCTCCCGGCTGGGTCAAGCTTTCCGACGGCACCGAAAAAGACATCACCATCATCGACTCCTTCGAGGCGGTGGGCGCCGTCAAGGCCGGGCGGATGTCCGTGGCCGACGCCAAGCGCATCGAGTGCGCCTTCGCTCCCGGCGAGGGTGCCTGCGGCGGCATGTACACCGCCAACACCATGGCCAGCGTGGCCGAGGCTCTCGGCATGAGCCTGCCGGGATCGGCCTCCCCGGCCTCCGCCGACCGCCGCCGCGACTACTACGCGCACCGCTCCGGCGAGGCCGTCGTCAACCTGCTGCGTCTGGGGATCACGGCCAGGGACATCCTGACCCGCAAAGCCTTCGAGAACGCGATCGCCGTGGCGATGGCGTTCGGCGGCTCCACCAACGTGGTTCTGCACCTGCTGGCCATCGCGAACGAGGCCGAGGTCGAGCTCACCCTCGACGACTTCAACCGCATCGGCGACAAGGTGCCGCACATCGGCGACCTGAAGCCGTTCGGCAAGTACGTCATGAACGACGTCGACCGTCACGGCGGCGTGCCGGCCGTGATGCGGGCCCTGCTCGAGGCCGGCCTCATCCACGGCGACGCGCTCACCGTGACCGGCAAGACCGTGGCCGAGAACCTTGCCGAGATCGACCCGCCCGAACTGGACGGCGAGGTGCTGCGCACCCTCGACAACCCGATTCACGCCAGCGGCGGAATCACCATCCTCAAGGGCTCTATCGCCCCCGAGGGTGCCGTCGTCAAAACCGCCGGCTTCGACTCCGACATCTTCGAGGGACCCGCGCGCGTGTTTGAGCGCGAGCGCGCCGCCATGGACGCTCTCACTGCGGGGGAGATCCAGAAGGGAGACGTCGTCGTCATCCGCTACGAGGGACCCAAGGGCGGGCCCGGAATGCGGGAGATGCTCTCGATCACCGCCGCCATCAAGGGCGCCGGGCTCGGCGCCGATGTACTACTCTTAACGGACGGTCGATTCTCAGGCGGCACAACCGGACTGTGCATCGGCCATATAGCACCCGAAGCGGTGGACGAAGGTCCAATCGCCTTCGTGCGCGATGGTGATCTCATACGGGTCGATATCGCAGCTCGCACGCTCGACCTACTGGTCGACCCTGATGAGCTGACCGCCCGGAGTGTTGGCTGGGCACCTCTGCCTCCGCGCTACACCCGGGGCGTTCTCGCAAAGTACTCGAAGCTTGTCCAGTCTGCGGCCGTCGGCGCCGTCACGGGCTAGAACTCACTATTCGTCATCGAACTAGGGAACTGATCACATGACCGCGGAAACACCCGTGCCATCACCGTCGCCCTCGTCTGCCGCGGCCGCCGGGGCGCCCGACTCGGGGGCACCGGAAATCCTCACCGGTTCCGGTGCGATCATCCGCTCGCTGGAGCTGCTGGGCGTCACCGACGTCTTCGGTCTACCGGGCGGCGCCGTCATTCCGCTCTACGACGAGCTGATGAGCCAAACCGTGATCCGGCACATCCTGGTGCGGCACGAGCAGGGTGCCGGCCACGCCGCGGAGGGCTACGCCTCGGCGAGCAACCGCGTCGGGGTGGCCATCGCCACCTCCGGGCCCGGCGCCACCAACCTTGTCACCGCCATCGCCGACGCGTACATGGACTCGGTGCCGATCCTTTGCATCACCGGCCAGGTCTTCTCCACCCTGATGGGCACGGATGCCTTCCAGGAGGCCGACATCGTCGGCATCACCATGCCGATCACGAAGCACTCCTTCCTGGTCAAGCGTCCCGAGGACATCCCCGCGGCTATCGCGTCGGCTCACCTGATCGCCTCCACCGGCCGGCCCGGCCCGGTCCTGGTGGACATCACCAAGGATGCCCAGCAGAAGAGCGCCCCGTTCATCTGGCCGCCCAAGCTCGACCTGCCCGGCTACCGGCCGGTCACCAAGGCCCACGGCAAACAGGTGCAGGCTGCGGCCCAGCTGCTTGCCGAGGCCAAGAAGCCCGTCCTCTATGTGGGTGGCGGTGTCATCCGTGCCCGCGCGTCGGAAGAACTGCTCGCGTTCGCCGAACTCAGCAAGACGCCCGTCGTCACCACGTTGATGGCGCGCGGCGCGTTCCCGGACTCGCACGACCAGCACCTGGGCATGCCCGGGATGCACGGCACCGTGTCCGCGGTGCTCGCGCTGCAGGAGGCCGACCTGATCATCGCGCTCGGCTCCCGCTTCGACGACCGGGTCACCGGCAAGGTCTCCGAGTTTGCGCCGCACGCCACGATCGTGCACGTCGACATCGACCCCGCGGAGATCGGTAAGATCCGCGCCGCCGACGTTCCCATCGTCGGTGATGCCAAGGAGGTCATCACCGAACTCACCATCGCCTACGCGGCCGCCATCACCACGACGACGCCCGACGTCAGCGTTTGGTGGACCTACCTCAAGGGTCTGCGGGAGGAGTTCCCGCTGGGCTATTCCGAGCCGACCGACGGCCTCATGAGCCCGCAGTTCGTGATCCAGCGCATCGGCGAGCTGACCGGGCCGGAAGCCGTCTATGCGGCCGGTGTCGGCCAGCACCAGATGTGGGCGGCCCAGTTCATCAAGTACGAGCGGCCCAATTCCTGGCTGAACTCCGGGGGCGCCGGCACGATGGGCTACTCCATCCCCGCAGCGATGGGTGCCAAGGTGGCCGAGCCCGACCGGGTGGTCTGGTCGATCGACGGCGACGGATGCTTCCAGATGACCAACCAGGAACTGGCCACCTGCACGATCAACAACATTCCGATCAAGGTCGCCATCATCAACAACTCCTCGCTGGGCATGGTGCGCCAGTGGCAGACCCTGTTCTACGACGGACGGCACTCCTTCACCGATCTGCACACCGGGCACGGGTCCGCCATGGTGCCGGACTTCGTGAAGCTGTCGGAGGCCTACGGTGCCCTCGCCATCCGGGTCACCAGCCCCGACCAGGTCGACGACGCCATCAAGCTGGCGTTGGCGACCAACGACCGGCCCGTGGTGATCGACTTCATCGTGAGCCGGGACGCCATGGTCTGGCCGATGGTGCCGCAGGGTGTCAGCAACAGCTATGTGCAGTATGCCAAAGAGCACGCACCGACCTGGGAAGAGGAATAACCCGTGAGCACCCACGTTCTGAGCCTCCTCGTCGAGGACAAGCCCGGCCTGCTCACCCGGGTCGCCGGCCTCTTCGCCCGCCGCGGTTTCAACATCGAGAGCCTCGCCGTCGGCCACACCGAAATCCCCGGGCTCTCCCGCATCACGATCCTCGTCGACGTCGAAGACGCACCGCTGGAGCAAGTGACCAAGCAGCTGAACAAGCTGATCAACGTCATCAAGATCGTCGAACTCGACCCGGCCCAGTCGGTGCAGCGCGAACACCTGCTGGTGAAGGTGCGCGCCGACAACACGACCCGGTCGATGGTGCTCGAAGCCGTGACCCTGTTCCGGGCTCGGGTCGTCGACGTGTCCGTCGACGCGGTCGTGATCGAGGTCACCGGGGACTCCGGCAAAACGCAGGCGCTGCTGCGCGTGCTCGAGCCCTACGGGATCAAGGAAATCGCCCAGTCCGGCCTGCTCGCCATCGGCCGCGGGTCGAAATCGATCAGCGAGCGCGTCTTCAAAAACTAGAGCTCGACCACCGACTACAACAACAAGGAGAACATTTACTCGTGTCTGAGATTTACTACGACAAAGACGCCGACCTGTCGATCATCCAGGGCAAGAAGGTAGCCGTCATCGGCTATGGCTCGCAGGGTCACGCCCACGCGCAGAACCTGCGCGACTCGGGTGTCGAGGTCGTCATCGGCCTCAAGGACGGCTCGAAGTCCAAGGCCAAGGCCGAAGAGGCCGGCTTCACCGTTCTCAGCACCGCCGAGGCATCCGCCTGGGCCGACGTCATCGTCATCCTGGCGCCCGACCAGGTGCAGCGTCACCTGTTCGCCGACGACGTGCTGCCGAACCTCGCTGCGGGCAAGGCCCTTGTCTTCGGACACGGCTTCAACATCCGTTTCGGCTACATCAAGGCCCCCGAAGGCATCGACGTCACCATGGTCGCCCCCAAGGGACCGGGCCACACCGTGCGCCGCGAGTATGAGGCCGGCCGCGGCGTTCCCGTGATCGTCGCCGTCGAGAAGGATGCCTCGGGCGCGGCCTGGCCGCTCACCCTCAGCTACGCCAAGGCGATCGGTGGGCTGCGCGCCGCCGGCATCAAGACCACCTTCACCGAAGAGACCGAAACCGACCTGTTCGGCGAGCAGGCCGTGCTCTGTGGTGGCGCGTCGCAGCTGATCCAGTACGGCTTCGAGGTTCTCACCGAGGCTGGCTACCAGCCGCAGGTCGCCTACTTCGAGGTGCTGCACGAGCTCAAGCTCATCGTCGACCTGATGTGGGAGGGGGGCATCGCCAAGCAGCGTTGGAGCGTCTCCGACACCGCCGAGTACGGCGACTACGTCTCCGGCCCACGCGTCATCGACGCCCACGTCAAGGAGAATATGAAGGCCGTTCTCGCCGACATCCAGAACGGCGCCTTTGCGGCCCGCTTCATCGCGGACCAGGACGCCGGAGCACCGGAGTTCCTTGCTCTGCGCAAGAAGGGCGAAGAGCACCCCATCGAAGCCACCGGCCGTGAGCTGCGCAAGCTGTTCGCCTGGAACGCCTCCGCCGACGACGACTACACTGACGGCGAAGCCGCGCGCTAACACCCGAGCTCGCATCGGCAGCGGGGCCAATCCACTGGATTGGCCCCGCTGCCGCGTCAACGGCGCTGATTGCCCGAGGATGCGTTCGGGGTGCTTGCCACGTCCGGTCCGGGTGGTCACCATTGATCCCCTGGATGAACCCGGCCTGCCGGTTCGCACAGGACACGACCCCCATTCGCAGCCGGTTCATGGCAGCCCCGACGGCCCGGCGGGGGAGACGGTCACGGCCGCGAAGCTCGAGCGCGCCTCGGCCCCGGACACCGTCTTCCGGCTCGTCGCGCAGAAGAAGATCCCAGCCGACAAGCTGACCACGCATCGGTTCCGGATGGACCAGATCCTCGAGGCGTACGACACCTTCTCCCGCGCGGCGGAAACCAAGGCACTGAAAGTCGTGATCAGCCGGAAGTGTGCGCCGCCCGGGCGGCGCCTCGGTACGCTGGTCTCATGACTTCTGGACACTCCGGTGACGACAACCGGGACGACGCTCTGGGCTGGGCCGGCGACGACGACCCCACGCTCGTCTCCGGCGACGAGTCTGGCGCGACCGCACGGCCCGCCGAGCCGGATTCGGGCGCTTTCGTCACGACCGGCGACGGTTCCGGCTCCGGCTCTGAAACCGACACCGGCACCGCGGCCGGTACCGAGACCGGTTCCGTCGCGCCGCCGGACGGATGGACCGTGGCCGGTCCGGCATCCGCTGTCGCGGCGAAGGCGGCGGCCGACGCCGCCCTGACCCGCACGGCCACGAGTTCCCTGGCGCTCGTCTCGCTCGGAATCTTCGGCGGAATATATCTGCTCTACACGGTGGGCTGGTTCATCGGCGTGGGCCGCATCCAGACCCCGCCCGCCGACGAGTTGTCCGAGTTCATGTTCTCCCTCGGTCTCTGGCTGGCCGTGGCCGCTCCCGCGGTCTGGTTCGCGGTGACGTTCTGGCTGACCAGAACGCATCCCCGAGCCCGGATCGGCTGGCTACTCCTCGGAGTCGTTCTGCTCGCCCCGCTGCCGTTCATCTCCGGACCGGGGGTCATCGCATGACCGATTCACCGGTGACCACGCCCGCGACCGTTCCCTCATCCCGGCGGCGCACCCCGCGCTGGCTGTCGACGGGCATCGCGATCCTGTTCGGCCTTTGCTATGCCTACGACATCTGGGAGGGCGTCGGCAACCTCGTCGGCCTCAACATCCTGGCTCAAAGCCTCGACACCCAGCTGAGCGGACTCGGTATTTTCGTGCTCCTCGTCGGCATCCTGGGCCCGCTCCTCGTCTTCGTGCTTGCCGCGTGGATCGGGCGCTCACGCGGACCCGCCGCGCAGGCTGCCCTGTTCCTGGCCGGCCTGGGTCTGAACGCCGCGATCGCCGCCAACATCTTCACCCTCGGCGCGGGCAGCCTGCTCGCCTAGCCCTGCCTGCTCGCCTGGCCCTGCCTGCTCGCCTGGCCCTGCCTGCTCGCCTGGCCCTGCCTGCTCGCCTGGCCCTGCCTGCTCGCCTGGCCCTGCTTGCTCGCCTGGCCCTGCCGCTCGGTGTCCCGAACGAATTCGACGGAGATGTTGCTCTCAACAGCGCGTTTGGGTTCAAAAACGGGTGTTTGACCCAAAATCTCCGTCGAATTGGTTCGACACCGGGCAGGGCGCTCCGCCTGTGGTGCACGGCGTCGCCTAGCGCTCAGGCGATCGCGACGACGATCAGCCCCATCAGCACGAGCTGCCCGGTCAGCCGCGGCACGAGGGGGATCGCGGCCACGCCGAAGCGGTCCGGGTAGCGCGCGGCGAAGGCGTTGGCGGGGAAGATCGCCGCCAAGAACACGATCAGGCAGACGCCGGCCGTCACGATCGTGGGTGGATACAGCAGTCCGAGCCCGCCCGCGATCTCGCAGACTCCGGTGAGGATGACGAGGTTGCCGGGGCGAAGCATCCCGGTCGTTCGCAGCCGTGGCGGGATCATCGCCCTCATCGTGCGCGCCACACCCGGCACGAAATGTGCGATGCCGGCGCCGATGAAGACCACCGCCAGCACGATGCGCACGGCGAACTGGAGGTCGGGGAATGTAACGCTGCTCATGGCCCTATTCTCCAGCCGATAGAGTGATTTCATATCTGGCGCCCCACGGTCGCGGCGCAAGCCATGCTTTTCTGCTGCAATCGGAGGATCCGTTTTCGTGTCAAAACCTGTTGTCCTAATCGCTGAAGAATTATCGCCTGCCACCGTCGACGCCCTCGGGCCCGACTTCGAGGTCCGCTCCGTAGACGGCACTGACCGGGTCGCGCTACTCGCCGGACTGGCCACGGCGCATGCCGTTCTGGTGCGCTCCGCCACGAAGGTGGACGCGGAGGCAATCGCCGCCGCACCGTTACTGAAGGTCATCGCCCGCGCGGGCGTCGGCCTCGACAACGTCGACATTAAAGCGGCCACGGCTGCGGGCGTCATGGTCGTCAATGCCCCGACCTCCAACATTATTTCCGCCGCAGAACTGACCGTCGGGCACATCATCAGCCTGGCCCGTCACATCCCGGCCGCCCACGGCGCGCTGGCGCAGGGGCAGTGGAAGCGCTCCAAGTACACCGGCGTCGAGCTCTACGAAAAGACCATCGGCATCATCGGCCTCGGCCGCATCGGCGCCCTCATCGCGGCGCGGATGCAGGCCTTCGGCACGAACATCATCGCCTATGACCCCTACATCACCTCCGCCCGCGCCCAGCAGCTCGGCGTGGTTCCGGTCAGCCTCGATGAGCTCCTTGCACAGTCGGACTTCATCACCATCCACATGCCCAAGACGCCCGAAACCAACGGCATGATCGGCGCCGAACAGTTCAAGCTGATGAAGCCCACCGCGTTCGTCGTGAACGTGGCCCGCGGCGGCCTCATCAACGAGAACGACCTCTACGACGCCCTCACGGCCGGCACGATCGCCGGCGCCGGCCTCGATGTGTTCGTCAACGAGCCGCCGACCGGGTCGAAGCTGCTCGGCCTCAACAACATCATCACCACGCCTCACCTCGGCGCCTCCACGGACGAAGCCCAGGAAAAGGCCGGGGTCTCCGTCGCCAAGTCGGTTCGCCTCGCCCTGTCGGGGGAGCTCGTCCCCGACGCGGTCAACGTCGCCGGAGGCGTTATCGACCCCTACGTGCGCCCCGGCATCCCGCTGGTGGAGAAGCTCGGCCAGGTCTTCTCCGGTCTCGGCGCCCACAGCCCGCTGACCAGCGTCGACGTCGAGGTGCGCGGCGAGCTCGCCGACTATGACGTGAGCGTGCTCCGGCTCGCCGCGCTCAAGGGCATTTTCACCAATGTCGTCAGCGAGACCGTGTCCTATGTCAACGCGCCGTTGCTCGCCGAGCAGCGCGGCGTCGCGGTGCGCATGATCACCGACAAGGAGTCGCCGGAGTACCGCAACGTCATCACGCTGCGTGGCGCCCTCGCGGACGGCTCGCAGGTATCGGTGTCCGGCACCCTGACCGGCACCAAGCAAATCGAGAAGATCGTCGAGATCAACGGCTACGACGTCGAGGTTCCGTTCGACGACCACCTGATCGTGATGCTCTACACGGACCGTCCGGGAATCGTGGCCGTCTACGGCCGCGAGTTCGGCGACGCCCAGATCAACATCGCGGGCATGCAGATCGCCCGCCACGTGGCTGGCGGCAAGGCCCTGAGCGTACTGAC
Source organism: Cryobacterium sp. TMT2-4 (assembly GCF_004402575.1). Lineage (NCBI taxonomy): Bacteria > Bacillati > Actinomycetota > Actinomycetes > Micrococcales > Microbacteriaceae > Cryobacterium > Cryobacterium sp. TMT2-4. Next base: position 126,251 of record NZ_SOGE01000001.1, read on the forward strand.
GGTCGACTCGCCCGTTCCGGCGAGCCTGCTGGCCACGGTGCGCGACGCGATCTCGGCCGAGGCCATGATCGAAATCTCCATCACCGAATAGCAGTTCCGTCGGTCATCCGCCCGATCACCGCGAGCAACCGGTCCAACCTCGTCGTCGATGTGTCATCGACGGCAGGCTGGCCGGGGCTCGCGAGGGTGGATTCGTAGTACAGCCCGTCACTGACGAGCATGATCACCTCGGCCACGTCCGGGTCTCCCACCGCCTCCTCGATGACGCTCAGCCACTGGCGTCGGGTTGCGGCCAGGGCCGCATTGGCCAACGGATGTGCCCCCTGCGCGAGCCTGACGGCCGCACCGATCGACTGGTCGAGCACCGTCCCCTCGCTCATCGACGTGCGGATCAGGTAGTCGACCGCTCCGGCCGAGGCCGCTCGAATTTGTTCGACATCGTCGGCGACGAGCGCGTCGAGCCGGGCCAGGAGTCCCTCCACGAGCGCGTCTTTCGACCCGAAGTGGTAGAGCAGGCCGCCCTTGGAAAGGCCAGCCGCCACCGCCACCGCCTCGAGGGTGGCCGCCCGCTCGCCCTGGTCGATCAGGAGGTGCGCGAACGCGTCCAGGATGCGATCGCGCGTGGGGGAGAGGCGGGGCACGTTCCGGGCCGGGGCTGCGGTTTTAGAGCTCATGGTGCTACTATACCGTCTGGACGGTATACTGTACCGTCTGGACGGTGCAGCATCCGTCCCTGGAGCCGAAAGAAGTCGTTCCCGTGTCGAATACCGTCCGAGAGACCACCCCCGTCATCGCCGTCAGCCGTGTGCTCAGCCCCCGCCGCCGGTGGTGGGCGCTCGTCGTGCTCATGCTGCCCGTGCTCCTGGTCTCGATCGACAACACGGTGCTCAACCTCGCCCTGCCGGCCATTTCCGAGGACCTGCGGCCGACCGGCACGCAGCTGCTCTGGGTAATCGACATCTACCCGCTCATGCTCGCCGGCCTCCTAGTGGCCATGGGCAGCCTCGGTGACCGGATCGGGCGCCGCCGGCTGCTGCTGATCGGCTCCGCCGGGTTCGGCGCCGTTTCCGTGGTGGCCGCCTTCGCCCCAAGCGTCGAGTGGTTGATCATCGACCGCGCCGTGCTGGGCTTCTTCGGCGCCATGCTGATGCCGCCGACGCTGTCGCTGCTCCGCTCCGTCTTCACCGACCGCAACCAGCGGCGGCTGGCGATCGCGATCTGGGCGAGCGGTTTCGCCGCAGGCAGCGCGCTCGGCCCCGTGGTGGGCGGCGTGCTGCTGGAGCACTTCGCCTGGGGCTCGGTCTTCCTGCTCGCGGTGCCGCTGCTCCTGCCGCTGCTGGTTCTCGGGCCCCTGCTCGTGCCGGAGTCCCGCGACCCGAACCCCGGACGCATCGACGCGCCGAGCATCGCGCTCTCGCTGGCGACCATGCTGCCGGTCGTCTACGGGATCAAGGCCCTGGCGGAGCACGGACCCACGCCCTTCTCGCTCGGCCCGATCGTGCTCGGACTCGCCGCAGGCGTGGTCTTCGTGCGCCGCCAGCCCCGGCTGACGCACCCGATGATCGACCTCGGGCTGTTCCGCCAGGGGGCCTTCAGCGGGGCGATCGGCGTCAACCTGCTGAGCGTCGTGGCTCTCGTCGGCGGCCTGTTCTTCGTCTCCCAGTACCTGCAGCTCGTACTGGCCCTCTCGCCTCTGGAGGCGGGTCTGGTGCTCGTGCCGGGACTGGCGGCGATGATCGTGTCCGGCCTCGTCATCGTGCCCATCGCCCGGCGCGTGCGGCCGTCGATCGTCGTTCCGGTGGCACTGCTGATCTCGGCCGTCGGCTACGCGGCCGCCGCCCTGGGCGGGGGAGACCTCGACGCGGTCGGCATCGCGCTCGTCTTCGTGGCCCTCGGGATCGGGATCGGCGCGGCCGAGACGGTCTCGAACGAACTGATCGTGGCGAACGCCCCGGCGGCCAAGATGGGGGCGGCATCCGCTGTCGGCGAGACGGCCTATGAACTGGGCGCCGTGCTCGGCACGACCATCCTCGGTACCATCCTGACGGCGTCGTACCGCAGTGCGGTCGTGTTGCCGGAGGCCCTCACCGCGGCGCAGAGCGCGGCGGCGGCGGAGACCCTCGGCGGTGCGGTGGCCATGGCCGACGGGCTGCCCTCCGGCCTGGCAAACGTGCTGCTCTCGTCGGCCCGCGATGCCTTCACCAGCGGAATTGGGCCCACGGCCTGGATCGGTACCATTCTCGTGCTGGCGGCGGCGTTGGTGGCGCTGGTCACCCTGCGTAAGGCGACCTGATCACCCGGGCCGCCGCCGGCGCAGGCCGGTGCCGGGGCGCGTGTCGACCTCGACACGGGCCCCGGCACGACGGACGTCGACCTAGACGTCGTCGACGGAACGCTTCTGCGACGTGACCTGTTCCCCGCTCGCTTGGTCGACGGCGCTGCGGGTCGTGGTGATGCTGCTGCGCTTGCGGGTCAGCAAGACGATGCCGATGACCATGATGACAGCACCGGCGCCCATCAGGATGTAGCCGACCAGCTCGATGTCCATCCACTCGACGGTCACGTTCAGGGCGAACACCATGATGGCGCCGACGACAAGAAGGAAGATTCCCAATCCGAGACTCATGCGAAACTGCTTTCTATTGGTTGTCAGGAGTTGACCAGCTTAGACACTCGTTGCGTCGCAGTAGGGTTTATCTACAGCCAACTTTCAGACATACGGAGTCGAATGTCCCCTCTCATCAAGCTTGCTGTCATTCCCGGCGACGGGATCGGCCCCGAGGTCGTCGCCGAAGCGGTCAAGGTTCTCGAGGCGGCCACGTCTGCCGACGACGTCACCTTCGACGCAACCTGGTTTTCCCTCGGCGCCGCACGGTTCCTGGAAACCGGCGATGTGCTGACCGATGACGACCTCGCGGCGATCGCCGGCCACGACGCCATCCTGCTCGGCGCCGTCGGCGGCGTGCCGGGGGACCCCCGCCTCGCCAACGCGAATATCGAGCGCGGCCTGCTGCTCAAGTTACGCTTCTCGCTCGACCACTACGTGAACCTGCGCCCGAGCGTTCTCTACCACGGCGTGCCCAGCCCGCTGGCGTCTCCGGGCACCGTCGACTTCGTCGTCGTGCGCGAGGGCACAGAGGGTCCCTACGTGGGCAACGGCGGAGCGATCCGCCAGGGTACCGCGCACGAGGTGGCCAACGAGGTCTCCGTCAACACGGCCTTCGGCGTCGAACGCGTGGTGCGCTACGCCTTCGCCCAGGCCCAGGGTCGGCCCCGCCGCCACCTCACACTCGTGCACAAGACCAATGTGCTCGTCTTCGCGGGTAGTCTGTGGCAGCGGATCGTCACCGCCGTCGCAGCCGAATACCCCGAGGTGACCGTCGACTACCTGCACGTCGACGCGGCCACGATTTTCCTGGTCTCAAATCCGAGTAGATTTGATGTCATCGTCACGGACAACCTCTTCGGCGACATCCTCACCGATCTCGCGGCGGCAATCAGCGGCGGCATCGGCCTTGCGGCCTCCGGGAACATTAACCCTGAGGGCAGGTTCCCCAGCATGTTCGAGCCGGTACACGGTTCGGCACCGGACATCGCGGGCAAACAACTGGCTGACCCCACGGCGGCCATCCTGTCGGTGGCGCTACTCCTGGAGCACTTCGGACTCACGGATGCCGCGGCCCGGGTGACTGCCGCCGTGACCGCCGACATCGTGGCCCGGGCGGCTCTCGACACACCCCGGAGCACCAGCGCCGTGGGCGACGCCATCGTGACTCGACTGACAGACAAGGGAATCCAATGAGCCAGCCAGCGCCCCCGACGACATCCGGCACCGCCACCTTCCCGCTGAAATTCAGCCTGACGCCGTCGACCGCGGCCCGCACGAAGATCGAGCGCGAAGAGATCCTCGTCGATCCCGGCTTCGGCAAGAAGTTCACCGACCACATGGTCGCCATCGACTGGACCCTCGACGCGGGCTGGCACAACGCCCGGGTCATGCCCTACGGTCCGCTGCACCTCGACCCGGCCTCCTCGGTGCTGCACTACGGCCAGGAGATTTTCGAGGGGCTGAAGGCCTACCGTCACGCCGACGGGTCGATCTGGACCTTCCGCCCGGAGAAGAATGCAGAGCGCCTGCAGCGCTCCGCACGCCGCCTGGCACTGCCGGAACTCTCCGGGGCCGACTTCATCGAATCGATCCGGCAGCTCGTGGCCGTAGACGGCGACTGGGTGCCCTCCGCTGCGGAGACCAGCCTCTACCTGCGCCCATTCATGATCGCCAACGAGAGCTTCCTCGGCGTGCGGGCCGCGCACCAGGTCGGTTACTACGTGATCGCCAGCCCGGCCGGCGCCTACTTCGCAGACGGTGTGGCCCCGATCAAGATCTGGCTCTCGACCGAGTACTCCCGCGCCGGCCGCGGCGGCACCGGCGCGGCCAAATGCGGCGGCAACTACGCCGCCAGCCTGCTGCCTCAGATGCAGGCTTATGACAACGGCTGCGCCCAGGTGCTCTTCCTCGACGGGGAGACCAGCAGCCGCATCGACGAACTCGGCGGCATGAACGTGTTCTTCGTTCATGGCACCGACACGCTCGTCACCCCGCGCTTGACCGGCGCGATCCTCGAGGGCGTTACCCGCGACAGCATCATCCAGCTCGCCCGGGACCGAGGCCTGACCGTGGAGGAGCGCGACGTGACCCTCGGCGAATGGCAGGACGGTGTCGCATCCGGTGCCATCACCGAGGTGTTCGCCTGCGGCACGGCCGCCGTCGTCACCCCGATCTCGCAGCTCAAGGGCCCGAACCTCTCCATCGGCGACCCGGATGGTCCGGCCGGCCAGATCACGATGGCGCTCCGCCAGGAGCTGACCGACATTCAGTACGGCCGCCTGCCCGACCGCCACGGCTGGCTCACCCGGCTCGACGCCCCGGTGGGACCCGCGTGAAAATCGCACGGTTCAGTCACGAGGGACGCATCTCGTTCGGCATCGTCGACGACGACGAGATCGTCGTTTTAAAGGGCGACCCGATGTTCGCGGGCTATGACCCGTCCGGGGAGCGCGTGGCCCTGCGCGACGTGAAGCTGCTCGCCCCGGTGATCCCGCGGTCGAAGATCGTGGGCATGGCGTGGTCCTACTTCGCCGACGCGGCCGAGCAGTCCACCGCGGCCCGCTCGCCCGGTGAGCCCAGGTTTTTCCTCAAGCCGAACACCTGCGTCGTCGGCCCCGGCGACCCGATCACCGTGCCGGTGTCCACGGACAACGTGCACGTCGAGGGCGAGCTCGCGATCGTGATCGGCAAGATCACCCGCAACGTGTCCGTCGACGCCGCCGAGGACTCCATCTGGGGCTACACGGTAGCAAACGATGTCACCGCCCGCGATCTGCAGGAGCGCGACGGCGACCTCACACGGGCCAAAAGCTTCGACTCGTTCTGCCCGCTCGGACCGGTCATCGACACCGAATACGATTGGACCGCGTTGACCATCGAGTCCCGCATCAACGGCGAGGTCTTCCAGAAGGGCAATGCGACGCTGCTCAAGTACACCGTTGCTGAGATGATCTCCTTCGTCTCCAGCGTGTTCACCCTGCTGCCGGGCGACGTCATTCTGACGGGTGCCCCAGACCGGTCCGCCTCCGTCGTGCATGGTGACGCCGTGCAGGTGGAGATCGCCGGCATCGGCGTGCTGACGAATCCGGTGCGGCGCGCCTGATCGTCAGGCGTCGGTTGCGGCGTGCACGGGAAACCAGGACCGGATCTGCTCCGTCGCCGTATCCAGCAACGCCACCGATTCGGTCGCGTTGACCCGGGCGAGCAGCATGGCGCTCATGCCGAGCGAAGCCAGGGTGCGGGCGCGTTCCGGCGCGCTTCCTCCGGCCGCGGTCCCGGCCGCCCGGAGGGCGTCCTGAAGGGTGTCCGTCAGCTCGGACCGGTAGCCCTCCACGACCTGGCGGGCCAAGTCGTCGTGCCCGGCGAGGCCTGCGGCGCAGTTCACCAGCAGGCAGCCGCGGCGCGGGGAGTCCTCCGGCAGGGCGGAGACCGCCGACCTGAGTTCGCTGAAGTAGGCCAGCAGCGAGGCCCGGCCGATCCCCGGCCCGGTCAGGGTCCGCAATCTCGGGCGGATGACGGAGGCCTGGTAGTCCTCGACGGCGGCGTCGAACAGGCCACGCTTGCTGCCGAAGGCATGGTAGAGGCTGGATCGCCGGAGACCGGTCGCATCTTCGAGGTCGGCGAGCGAGGTAGCCTCGAAGCCCTTGTCCCAGAACAGGTCCCTGGCCGCCTGGACGACGGTCGTGCGCTCGAAACTCTGCAGCCGCCCCATGGTGTTTCCTCCGTTTTCGCTGTGAGTGGTTTTGTGTATCGCTCAGTACACAATATATTAAAACATTCGTTACAAAGAAGCAGAGGAGCCGCCATGGCCTCGTCCATCACCATCACCAGCACCCAGATCCAGCTTGTCGCCCGCCCCACCGGCTGGCCAACGGATGCCGACTTCGGCACCATCCGCATCGACCTGCCCGAGCTGACCCCCGGTCAGGTTCGCGTGGCCAACGAGTTCGTCTCGGTCGACCCCTACATGCGCGGCCGGATGAACGACGCCAAGTCCTACTCCGCCCCCTACGCTCTCAACGAGACGATGACGGGCGGGGCCGTCGGCCGCGTCGTCGCATCCGCCTCTGACGCGGTTGCCGTCGGCGACGTGGTCGTGCACCAGTTCGGCTGGCGCGACCTGGTACAGGAGGAGGCCTCCGGCTTCCGCGTCGTCCCGGAAATCCCCGGCGTGCCTCTCTCCGCCTACCTCGGCGTGCTGGGCATGACCGCACTCACCGCCTACGTGGGCCTGCTCGAGGTGGCCGGGCTCACGGAAGGCGACACCGTTTTCGTTTCCGGCGCGGCCGGGGCCGTAGGCAGCATGGTCGGCCAGATCGCCCGTCTCAAGGGCGCGAAGCGCGTGATCGGTTCCGCCGGGTCGGCCGAGAAGGTCGCCCTGCTGACCGAGAAGTACGGCTTCGACGCCGCCTTCAACTACAAGGACGGCGACATCGCCAAGCAGCTCGCCGCCGCGGCTCCGGACGGCATCGACGTCTACTTCGACAACGTCGGCGGCGAGCACCTCGAGGCGGCACTGGCCAGCTTCAACGACGGCGGACGCGCCGCCCTCTGTGGTGCGATCTCCGTCTACAACAACACCGAGGCGACCGGCGGCCCGCGCAACCTGGCGAACATGATCGGTCGCGGGCTGACCCTCAAGGGCTTCATCGTGGGCAACTACGTGCAGCATTTCCCCGCGTTCTCGGCCGACATGGCCGGCTGGCTCGCCGCGGGCGACGTCGTCTTCGACGAGACCGTGGTCGACGGGATCGACCACGCGGTCGACGCCTTCCTCGGCCTCATGCGTGGCGAGAACACCGGCAAGATGGTCGTCCGCACGAACGTCTGACTTTCCCGACAGCATCCATTTCACACGATCACACACTCTGGAGAACCCATGAATTCCGTACTTTTTGTCGTCAGCGCCGCCGATCACTGGACCCTCAACGACGGCAGCCTGCACCCCACCGGCTACTGGGCCGAAGAGCTCGCCGAACCGCACCGCCTGTTCACCGAGGCCGGCTGGCGGATCACCATCGCGACGCCCGGCGGCATCGCCCCCACCATCGACGCGGGAAGCCTGGCACCCCAGGCGGCCGGCGGGGAAGACCGGGCCGCGGCCATCGTCGCCTACCTCGACACCATCGGCAGTGAACTCGACGAGCCCCGCTCGATTAGTGACATCACGGTCGCCGACTACGACGTCGTCTTCTACCCCGGCGGCCACGCCCCGATGGAGGACCTGGCCGTCGACGCCGACTCCGGACGTATCATGACCGAAGCCCTCGACTCCGGAACGATTCTCGGCGTGCTCTGCCACGCCCCGGCCGCCATGCTCGCCGCCCAGCGAGCCGACGGCAGCTGGCCCTTCACCGGCTACCGCATGACCGGCTTCACCGATGAGGAGGAGACTCTCGGCGGCCTCGCCCCCAAGGCGCCGTGGCTCGTGCAGAGCCGCCTGGTCGCGCTGGGCGCCGACTTCGTCGCCGGCGCAGCCTGGGCCGAGCACATGGAGATCGACCGCAACCTGTACACCGGCCAGAATCCGGCTTCCTCCGCTGCTCTCGCCGGCGCGATCATCACCGCCGTCACCGCACAGAAGTAGTCGAGTCGCCGCGAGGCCCTCTGGCCGAGCAGGCCCTGCGGTCGCGCCCGTCGTGACCCGGCTACGGACGCAGGGCGCGCAGGGCGTCGGCGACGTCGTCCTCGTCATTCCACAGGTGGAAGGCGACGCGGGCCCGCCCGGCCCTGCGCGACGCGGTGAGACCGGCCCGGGTGAGGCGTTCAAGGTCGGTGCCGTCGGCATCCGGCCAGGTCACGATCGACTGCCCGGCCGGGGCGAGCCCGAGCCCGGCGCAGAGCGCGTCGCCCAGCGCCACCGCGTGGTCGCGCACCGTCGACAGGTCGAGCCGCCCGAACAGCTCCAGTGCGGGTTCGGCGCCCACCCAGGAGTTCCAGGCCGGGGAGACGTCGAATCGGCGCGCATCAGCCGCAAGGTTCATGTCCGGTCCGTAACAGGAGGCCCACGGGTCCCGGCCGGCATACCAGCCCGCCTGCACCGGGTGCAGCAGTACGGCCAGCCGCTCGGCCACGGTCAGGAAGGCCACGCCGCGCGGGGCGCAGAGCCACTTGTAACTGTGGCAGATAGAGGCGTCGAAGACGGATGCGTCCACCGGCATCCACCCGGCGGCCTGCGTCGTGTCGCAGAGGGTGAAGCACCCGTAAGCACGGGCGGCGGCCACGATCCCCGCGGTGTCGGCGACGGCACCGGTGGCGGACTGCACGAGCGAGAACGCCACAAGCCAGGTGTCGGCGGTGATCCCGACGGCCAGCTCGGCCAGAGGCAGGTGCCGCACGGTGACCCCGCGGTGCGCCTGGCTGAGGAACGGGAACACCATCGAGCTGAAATCGCCATCGACGCAGAGCACCTCGGCGCCGTCGGGAACGCTCGCGGCGAGCAGGCCGGCCAGCACGGACGCCTGAGACCCGATCGCGACCCGGCTCACCGGAACAGCGACGAGTCTGGCATACGCGTGCCGGACCCGTTCGACCACGGCGGCGTACCCCGCCGCCGACGCGGTGCCCAGCGCCCAGGCGTCGGCGTCCAGGCGCAGGGCCGCTTCCGTTTCCCGGGTCGGCAGCCCGAGCGTGCAGGCCGCCAGATAGCCGCGGCCGCCCCGGAACCGCTCGCGCGCCTCGCGCACGCCGATACGGGCCGGCAGCGTCGAACGGGACGCGGAAGAGTCGCTCTGGATCATTTCTCCAGCATGCGACCGGCCTATTCATTTGACAATAACCAGTAGCTGAGGCAATCCATAAGCATCAGTTATGATCACTTCGTGCCCGCCATCGTCCAGCCCGAACTCGACTCCACCATGCTGCGCGTCGTGGGTGCGCTCGCCGACTGCGGCTCGATCACGGCGGCCGCGGCGGCGCTCGGCTACAGCCAGCCCGCCGTGAGCCAGCAGCTTAGACGGCTCGAGCAGCGCATCGGGATGGCCGTGATCGAACGCATCGGCCGCGGCGTGCGGCTCACCGAGACCGGCCGGCTGCTCGCCCGGCACGCCGCCATCGTGAGCGGGGCCCTGGACGCCGCCGCGGGGGAATTGTCCGAGCTGCGCGGCCTGCGCGCGGGCCGGGTGCGTCTGGCGGCGTTCCCCTCCGCCTCGGCGACCATTGTGCCGCGCCTGCTCGCTGACCTGCAGCGCCGCCATCCGGGAGTCAGCGTCACCTACCTTGAGGCCGAGCCGCCCGAAGCCGTGGCTCTGGTGCGCCAGAACCAGGCCGATCTGGCGATCACGTTCAGCTACCCCGGCGACCGGGTCGACCCTCACCGGGACAGCGCCGAGGGCCTCGTCGTGACCCGGCTCCGCCGGGACGAGATGATGCTCGTGCTGCCGGCCGGACACGCCCTGGCCAAAAACAGCGCAGTCGACCTCGGCGACCTGGCCGAGGAGAATTGGATCGGCGGATGTCCTCGGTGCCGCGGCCACCTGCTGGAGCTTTGCGGTCACAACGGTTTCACGCCCCGCATCTCTTACGAGACCGACAACGCGGCCGCCGTGCTCGGCCTCGTGGCGGCCGGCATCGGGGTGGCGATGCTGCCCGCGCTTGCCCTCGACTCCGTCGGCGCGCAGCCTCTCGTCGCCATCCGGCCCACCCGCGGCCGCGACCACCGCACCCTGCACACGGTCACGGTCACTGGGTCCGCGGGCGTGGCGGCCATTGCCGTCACCCTGCGCCGGCTCGCCGCGCTGGCCGGACCGGACGCGCCACCCGCGGCGCCACCCGTATCCCCACCCGCGCCCTCACCCGGAGGCAACTAGAATCGGGGGTGATGTCTGAGACAATTGCGCACCCGTTTTCCACTGCCACCGGCACCGACGTTCGCGTTCGGTTCTGCCCCTCGCCGACCGGAACGCCGCACGTCGGTCTGATCCGCACGGCGCTCTTCAACTGGGCTTACGCCCGGCACACCGGCGGCACGTTCATCTTCCGGATCGAAGACACCGATCCGGCCCGCGATACCGAGGAGAGCTTCGTGCAGCTCCTCGACGCGCTGCACTGGCTGCGCCTGGACTGGGACGAGGGCGTCGAGGTCGGCGGACCGCACGCTCCCTACCGCCAGTCCGAGCGCTACGACATCTACCGTGACGTGATCGAGCAGCTCAAGGCGTCCGGTCACATTTACGAGAGCTTCGCCACCGGCGAGGAGATCGAGGTGCGAAACGTCGCCCTCGGCCGCGACCCGAAGGCCGGATACGACAACTTCGAGCGCGACCTCAGCGATGAGAAGAAGGCGGCCTTCCGTGCAGAGGGCCGCTCGCCGGCGCTCCGCCTCAAGGTGCCCGACACGGACATCTCCTTCGACGACCTGGTTCGCGGCGAGATCACCTTCCCGGCCGGCTCGTTCAGCGACTTCGTCGTCGTGCGGCCCAACGGGCATCCGTTGTACCCGTTCGTGAACCCGGTCGACGACGCCATGATGGGCGTCACCCACGTGCTGCGCGGCGAAGACCTGCTCTCCTCCACGCCGCGCCAGATCGCCCTGTACCACGCGCTGATCGACATCGGACTGGCCACGTTCGTGCCGCGTTTCGGGCACATGCCCTACGTCATGGGCGAGGGCAACAAAAAGCTCTCCAAGCGCGACCCTGAGTCCAACCTGTTCCACCACCGCGCCCGCGGCTTCGTTCCCGAGGGACTGGTCAACTACCTGTCGCTGCTCGGCTGGTCCCTCTCCAGCGACCGCGACGTGTTCACGATCGATGAGATGATCGCCGCGTTCGACGTCGTCGACGTGCTGCCGAACCCGGCCCGCTTCGACCTCAAGAAGGCCGAGTCGCTCAACGGCGACCACATCCGGCTGCTCGACCCGGCCGATTTCGCCGCCCGGGTCATCCCGTACCTGGTGGCCGCCGGCGACGTGACCGAACCACTCAGCGAGGTGCAGCAGGCTATTCTCGAGGCCGCCGCACCGCTAGTGCAGGAACGCATCGCCCTGCTCGGCGAGGCACCCGGCATGCTCGGTTTCCTGTTCATCGGCGGCGACTCGCTGGCCTACCAGCCGGATGCCCTCGCCTCGCTCCCGCAGAACACGCGCGAGATCCTCGCCACGTCCACGGCAGCGCTGCTCGACATTCCCGAAGCGGAATGGACGCACGACCGCGTGCACACCACCCTGACCGAGACGCTGATCGACGGGCTCGCGCTCAAGCCGCGCGTGGCCTTCGGCCCCCTGCGGGTCGCGGTCTCCGGCCGGCGCATCTCGCCGCCGCTGTTCGAGTCGATGGAGATCCTGGGCAAGGCGGAGTCCGTGCTGCGTCTTGCACGTCTGGCTGCCACCACTCTCGAGTGACTGGCCGCGCGGTGTCGGGCCCCTCGGGGTCTGCCCCGGCAATCGGCTCGAGCCGGCGATGATTTCGGCTCTGGGTTTGTCCCGGCACTCTGAGTGGGTTAGAGTTACGAGTCGGTCCGTTCTGAGGAACAGGCAGTGGGGTATGGTGTAATTGGCAACACGACTGATTCTGGTTCAGTTGTTCTTGGTTCGAGTCCAGGTACCCCAGCAGTAACAGGTGCAGGATTTCGCGGCGATATCACCCATCGCCCATCCTCTCCCCTTGGCCCGGGCCCGCTCCGGTGTTTAGAACCACTATCACAAGCTCCATGCGGGGCTGCAGCGGCGTTTCGCCGCCCGGGTTGATTCGCTTTCGTCACGACGCAACCGGACTGACACTCGACGCCGTTCGGCGTTCAGCCCGCAGCGCCAAGGTGCACACTGCGATGTCTTTCCCGGCTTGTCGGGATGCGGTGGACAATCTGATTTTCAGACGATGACTCGATCAGTTGAAGGATGGTTTGCTGCGCCGCTGGTGCCAGGAATCGACGCATAACGACCGTCGGCATGCGCTTTGCGGATCGGTATGAGCCTGGCCAGCGCGTTTCATCAAACCTTCACATGCTCGGGGGCTGGAGCTTCATGCGCGGTCTGCATGCTGGTGTGTAGACACCAACTTGGTGGCTGAACGCGAAAGGTGTTGAGACTGATGAAATTCAATCGGAAGAACGTGACCGCTGGTGTTGCGGGACTCGGGCTTGTCGGAGCGCTTGTCACGGGCGGTGTTGCCGCGGCGCAGGCATCTACCGGTGATGGGGCTATTTCCCAGCCACCATCGACGACCTCGTCGTCAGTTGGCGAGCACCGGTCAGGCCACTTGGCCGGCATGGCATTCGGGCAGAGTTCGCCCATGGTCGCGATCGCGAGCTACCTCGGCTTGAGTCGGACGGAGCTGCAGGACCGGGTCCAGTCGGGTGGGTCCCTCGCGGATGTCGCTGAAGCCCAGGGAAAATCGGTTTCTGGGCTCAAAGACGTAATTCTCTCGCAGCAGAGGACCACTCTCGACTCCAACACCACTCTGTCATCTGATGACGGGGAGGCAGCCGTAGAACAGATGAGGAGCCGCATTGACCCGATGCTGAACGCGACCCACACCCCAGGTGAGGGGATGGGCATGGGTTCGGGAGTCGGTATGCACTCGGGCGCAGGGATGGGCGTAGGGATGGGCTTGGGAATGGCGCGGACCTGACCGTCTCCTGAACAGGCGGAGCGGTCCACGGGCTGCCTGGATGTACGAAAATAAACAGAAACTGAAGGAGCAGAAGAAATGATGTGGGGAAACGGATACAACATGACGTGGGGATGGCCGGTAGGGCTGCTCATGCTCGTCGCAGTCATCCTCCTTGTTGTCTGGGTTGTGCGGGCTTTTGCTGACGAAACTGAACGCGGAGGGTTCCGCGGGACTACTCCGCTGAGCCGCGGACAAGGCGAGCGCAGTCCAGCGCGTCAAATACTCGATGATCGCTTCGCGAAGGGTGAATTGAATGAAACGGAATACCGAGAACGGTTGCAGGTGCTCGAGAGGTAAGGCCTGAGTTGGTCCTCCCTCGCCGAGTCCCTGGGGCGCAGTGCAGAGTCCGTGCCGCCGGACGGCGATAATCAGAAGAAAAGGGGTGAGCGATGCAGAAGGTCCTGGTTGTCGACGACGAGGCGCAGATCAGGACGGTCCTGCGCGGCTACCTGGAAGCGGAAGGTTATGACGTAGCGGAGGCCGCGGACGGCGCCGAGGCGCTTGCGGTGCTCCATAAGGACCCTCCCGCTCTCGTGCTGCTGGATGTAATGCTGCCGGGGATCGACGGGCTGGAGGTTCTCCGGCAGTTGCGAGGCTTCAGCGACGCGTACGTGATCCTCGTCACGGCCAGGGCGGAGGAGGTCGACAAGCTCGTGGGGCTCGGTGTGGGTGCGGATGACTATGTGACCAAGCCATTCAGCCCGCGCGAGGTGACGGCTCGAGTGAAGGCAATGCTCCGTCGTGACAATCGGGATGAGCGAACCGACAGAGACGCCCTGCTTCGCTTCGATGGCTTGTCCATCAAACCCGCCCACCGAGAGGTTGAGGCGAATGGAGTCTCCGTGGGGTTGTCGAGCCTGGAGTTTGATCTTCTCACCGCACTCGCAACCGAGCCCGGGCGGGTGTTTTCCCGGGCACAACTGCTTAAAAAAGTCTGGGGCTACGATTTCTACGGCGACGAACGGGTCGTCGATGTTCACATCCGCAGTTTGCGCGCACGACTCGGCGACGATGCCGGCGATCCACACCTGATCGCCACGGTGCGGGGCGTGGGCTACAAGTTTGTGGCCGGGCCCAGATGAAGATGCGCCTCTCGCTGCGCCTGTTCATCTCCTATGCCGCTATTGCCGTGGTCGGCGGCATGGTGGCTTATCTGACGATCTCGCTGCTCGCTCCTCGACTGTTCGAAGACCGGCTGGGGATGATGATGGACAGTGAGGGCACCGGAATGTCGATGGGGGCCATGGACGCGACCAGCGTGCGCTCCGCCTTCCTATCCGCGCTCACGACCTCGCTGATCGTCGGGGTACTGGCCAGCGTCATCGCCGCAGGTTTCGTCGCCGCGGCAGTCACGGGGCGCCTACTTCGCCCCCTCAACGCTGTGCGGGCCGCGACCAAACTGATCGCTGCCGGAAAATACGGAGGCAGGGTCCCCGTCCCCTCCGAGCCAGAACTCGCAGCGCTGGCCACAGACGTCAACACGCTGGCCCAGGCCCTGGCCGATACCGAGTCACGGCGAACCCGGCTGCTCGGGGAGGTTGCGCATGAAATGCGAACCCCACTGACCGTTCTGGACGGCTACGTCGAGGGGCTGATCGATGGCGTGTTCACCGCCAGCCCCGACACATTCGCCTCCCTCAGCGAGGAACTGCGCCGCCTGCATCGCCTCTCCGATGACCTGTCCAGCCTGTCGCGCGCTCAAGAACAGCGGCTCGACCTGCATCCAGTCGATGCCGACCTGGCCGATCTTGCTCGCCGCACGGCCAACCGGCTCGCTCCGCAATTCGAAGATTCGGGCGTGACGTTGACACTCAACGTCGCCACGCCGCTGCCCGTGCACGTGGACCCGGACCGGATCACCCAGGTTCTGACCAACCTTTTCGGCAACGCCCTGCTCGCCACCCCGGCGGGCGGTGCGGTCACCATCACGACGCACGGCGCCGACGGCCGTGGTGAGGTCGTCGTGATCGACACGGGAGTGGGCCTGGCCGAGGAGGACACAGACCGTGTTTTCGAGCGGTTCTACCGTGTGCCCGGACAGGCCCGCCGCTCCGCCGGATCAGGGATCGGTCTCACGATCGCCCGGGAAATAGCGCGTGCGCACGGCGGGGACGTGACGGCCTCGTCGGGAGGGACAGGGCAGGGAGCCAGATTCGCGGTCGTGGTACCCCTGCGGGCCGGCGCCAGATCAGGCTGAAACTCCGACGTCATTCCCTGCTCCGTCAGCCGATGTGGTGGCCGTCGTGCTCTCGGGCTGTCGCGGGAGGCGCAGCCGCTTGAGCAGCAGCGCGTTGACCGCGACGATGACGCTGGAGCCGGACATGGAGATGGCGGCGATTTCCGGACTGAGCCGGATGCCGAACGTCGGAAAGAAAACGCCGGCGGCAATGGGGAGCGCGATCGCGTTGTAGCCGACCGCCCAGCCGAGGTTTTGGCGCATTTTGCGCACGGTGCCTTTCCCGATGCGCAGGGCGATGGGGACGTCGAGGGGGTCTGACCGCATCAGGACTACGTCCGCCGTGTCGATGGCGACGTCCGTCCCCGCCCCGATGGCGATGCCCAGGTCCGCCTGTGCCAAGGCCGGAGCGTCGTTGACTCCGTCGCCGACCATCGCGACTCGCTTGCCGGACGCCTGCAGCTCCTTGATTTTCGCGGCCTTGTCTTCCGGGAGCACCTCGGCGATCACAACATCGATCTGGAGCATGGATGCGACCCGCTGCGCGGTCGCCTCATTGTCGCCGGTGAGCATGACGACCTCGATTCCCGCTTCGTGAAGAGCGACAACGGCGGCCGCCGCGGTCTCTCGAACGGCGTCAGCCAAGGCGATGACCCCAGCGGCCTTCCCGTCGACGGCGACGAGGACCGCCGTCCGTCCGGTGGCGGCCAACGTCTGACGCTGGGCGGACACCGGATCAATATCGATGCCCTGGGCGACCATGAGTTTGCGGTTGCCGACGAACACCTGGCGTCCTGCGACTGTTGCGCCGGCACCATGTCCCGGAACATTGCGGAACGCAGATGCTTCCAACGCAGTCGCGCCGCGCCCGACGGCGTAACTGACGACGGCTGCGGCGAGCGGATGCTCGGACTCCCGTTCCACTGCAGCGACAAGGGCCAACAACTCGACCTCATCCATCCCAACAGCAATGAAGTCCGTCACCTCTGGTTCGCCCCGGGTCAGAGTTCCCGTCTTGTCCAGGACGACCGTGTCGATTCGAGCTGAAGTCTCCAACGCGGTCGCAGTTTTAAAGAGGACACCGCGTTTGGCGCCCAGGCCGGTGCCGACCATGATGGCGGTCGGTGTCGCCAGGCCCAACGCATCCGGGCAGGTGATGACGACGACGGTGATCGCAAAGAGGATCGCGGTAGGAAGGCTCGCGCCGGCCAAGAGCCACGCACCCAGGGTGGCGCTGCCGCCAATGAGGGCTACGAGCACAAGCCAGAAGGCCGCGCGGTCGGCTAGCCGTTGTCCGGGGGCCTTGGAGTTCTGTGCTTCCTGAACCAGGGCCACGATCTGCGCGAGTGCGGTATCGGCGCCGACTTTGGTCGCCCGCACGCGAAGGGTTCCGGTGGTGTTCACTGTGGCGCCGATCACGTTGGATCCGATGCTCTTGGCGACGGGAAGGCTCTCCCCGGTGACCATGGATTCGTCGATGTCGGACTCACCGTCTTCTACGACGGCGTCAGTTGGAACTTTTGCTCCGGGCCGAACCAGGAGGAGGTCGCCCGGGACAACCTCCGCGGTCGGGACCTCAACCGGTTCCCCGTCGCGGATGACGAATGCCATCGACGGTGCCAACTCGAGCAGCGTGCGGATGGCGTCGTTTGCGCCGCCCCTGGCACGCATTTCAAACCAGTGGCCCAGGAGGACGAAGCTGGTCAGAACGGTCGCAGCCTCGTAGAAAACTTCCCCACCACCGGTAAGGGTGACAGACAGGCTATAGAGCCAGCCCGCTCCGACACCGACGGCTACCAGAACCATCATGTCCAGGGTTCGAGCCCGCAGCGCCCGGAAGGCCCCATCGAAAAAGATCCAAGCCGAATAGAAAATGACCGGCAGAGACAGGATCAACGCGAAAACGTCATCCCGCAGCCCGAACGGGGCAGGAACCGCGAAACCGAAAACGTCGCGGCCGATCGGCGACCACAGGGTGATCGGAACCGACAGGATCACCGCCACCATGAACCGGTTGCGCATGTCCCGGATCATGCCGGCCATGGACATGTCGCCGTGCGCGCCACCATGCCCCATGGTCTCCTGCATGGTTCGAGGCGGTTGTCCGGTCTTCATTTCATGTTCGGTGTGGTCGGTGACGGATGACGCCACCGGATCGCAGATGTGATCGGGCACGGAGCGTCCAGCGCAGTGGTAACCGCATTCCCGGACCCATGCCGCCAGATCAGTGACGGAGGTCTGCCTGGGATCGAAGGTCACGCTCGCGGTTTGCGCTACCGGATTCGCATCAACGCTCAACACGCCGGGGCGGCGGGCGAGCACCGACTCAACGATCGCTCGCGAGGATGCCCATTGAACGCCCTGCACTTCGAGGACAGTAGTTTCGGCTTCCTGAGTCATGTGAATCTTCCATTCTGAAGAATCGGCCTCACAGCGACAATCTCCGTGTCGAACACTCTAACCCTATACCCATGGGGGGTATACGATCGGGGCGATCCACCTCGTCGGTGGGAGGCTGTCGTAGGGCCTCTGGGTCGTTAATCAGGCAACGCTACTAGGATAGATAGTATTCCGGAATGCTTCTACCGGCTCACGGCTCGCTTGTCGTTCGCTGCTCGCCGTGACGGCTTGAGGCGCACTGAACGACTACCCCTTCCGGGAGGATGCACCGCCTGAAAAGGGGGAGTGGTGCACGCCGTTTGATTGTCCAAAATACCCCAAGGGGTATGCTTGCGGCAGTGTCTATTCTCGAAATATGAGTCGAAGGAGTCGGATCATGATGTGGGGCTATGGAGGAAGTATGGGGCTGTACTGGCTCTTCGGGCTGCTGACAATTGTCGGTATCTCGTTGCTGGTCGTGCTCATGGTTCGGCTGTTTTCTGGCGATCGTAGTGTCGGGCGGAAACAGGGGGGAGAGGTTGGGCTAGGCCGCGCGCGCCAGATACTGGATGAACGTTTCGCCAGGGGTGAGCTGACCGCAGAGCAGTACCGCGAACAGCGCGCAGTCTTGGGCGAGGATAAGCGGTGAAGCCTCTCAGCCGTCGAAGCGCTCTCACGCTCGGTGGCCTCGGGCTGGCGAGCACGGTTGCCGGGGGAGCGGGACTTCTCTGGAGCCAGCAGACAGCATCGCCTTCGGCCACCAGCTCAGGCTTTGGGGCGCCCTCCGGGGATCCACTGGTTCAGCCGCCCGAGCTGCGTAGCGCCGATGGCCGCCTCAAGGTACGCCTGGATGCTGCACCGGGGGACGTGAAGATTTCCGGTCGCGGTGCCACCGTGCTGAGCTATAACGGGGGCGTGCCGGGGCCTACCCTACGCGTTCAGGCGGGCGACACGCTCAATGTGAGCCTGCACAACGGCCTCAACGATCCGAGCAACCTGCACGTGCACGGATTGCATGTTTCTCCGTCGGACAACGGCGACAACATGTTCGTGACCGTGAAGGCCGGAGAGTCATTCGACTACGAATATCAGCTGCCGCCTGATCACCCGCCGGGAGTGTACTGGTATCACCCGCACCACCACGGGTTCGTCGCCGATCAGGTCTTCGGCGGCCTTTACGGGGCCATCATTGTCGAGGACCCCACGCCCATCAGGGCAACGCGAGAGCGCGTGCTCGTCATCTCAGACATCACACTGGACAGCCTGGGCCGCATCCCTCCCGTCACGCCGTCGGAACAGATGGCGGGACGGGAAGGACAACTCGTTCTGGTCAACGGGCAGGTGAATCCGGTGATGACCGCCCGTCCGGGGGAACGCGAACGTTGGCGCATCGTCAACGCCTGTGTGTCCCGGTACCTGCGGCTGCGTCTCGACGGGCAGGAACTACAACTCCTCGGCATCGACTCGGGACGGTTCCAGACCCCCGGCGACGTCGATGAGGTAGTGCTGTTACCCGGCAACCGAGCGGACCTCCTGGTTACCGCTGTCTCAGGGACATCCATCTTCCAGACCCTGCCCTACGACCGCGGCGGCCCGAACGGAATGATGGGCGGGATGATGGGCGGCGGCGCTGGACCAAGCGGGCAGGACGCTCAGAGCAACCCTCGCGGCTTTTCAGTGGCGACACTAACGGTGTCCGGTGATGCGATGACCGCCCTGTCCGCAGTCCCCGAGCAGGCCGTGCCCCCAGATCTTCGTTCGCGGCCCGTGACGGCGCGTCGCGAGCTCACGTTCGGGATGGGAATGGGCGGGATGAGGGGCGGCTCGATGATGAGTTTCACCATTAATAAAGAGGTGTTCGATGCGGACAGAACAGACACCACGGTTCAGGCCGACAGCATCGAAGAATGGACCCTGACAAACACCAGCCAGATGGACCACCCCCTGCACCTGCACGTTTGGCCAATGCAGCTCGTTGAGGAAAATGGCAGGGCGGTCGAGTTGGTGGTTCGGCAAGACGTTGTCAATGTTCCGGCAGGGGGACGAGTGAAGGTCCGCATCGCCTTCGACGACTTCGCCGGACGGACTGTCTATCACTGCCACATCCTCGATCACGAGGACAACGGGATGATGGGCGTCATTGAAGCAAAGTAACAACGACTCCTGACAGGGGCTTTCCTGTGTGACCGCGGTTCACTGCGACGGGAGCCAACTTCGGCTACTACTATGAAAGATAGTAGACAAAGAAGGAGGCGCTCATGCGCTCACGAATCTGGATCATCTCCCTGGCCGCTGGAGCGTTGCTTGCAGCAGGCACCGTCGCTCCGGCCTACGCGGCCGAGGGCAGCAGCCCTCCGGCCCCGGCGGGTCAGGCCGAGGATAGCGCCCGCGGACACATGGCCGCGATGCACAGAGCACCTGGCCTGGTGAAAATGCACGAACAGATGATGGACGGGATGTCCGACACGGCTGACATGACAGCCGGTGCACCCGGCATGGCGAAAATGCACGAGCAGATGATGGCCCATCACCCGGCTGGCGACGCTTCGTCGGAGGCTGGCAATAAAAGCCTGGAGGCGTCACGGTGAGTACGGCGCTCTATGGTCTGGCCCTCCTGGCCTGCCCAGCGGCTATGGGCTTGATGATGTGGTTCATGATGCGAGGGAAGACGACAGCTGATGCGCCGAAGTCGCTGTCGGCGGCCGATGAAATGGAGTTGACCACACTGCGCGCGGAGGTGGACACGCTGCATCTGCCGAATTGAGGTTCTTATTCAGCCTCAACACCTGTTCGATGGCCGTCAGTGCGGTTGCAGTGTGAGATCCGGGCTTCCGGGGGAATGCGCAGCGTCGATCACATCGTCAAGGACTGCTCGTCCTCCGGGCACGGGTCCATTGTTCCCGCTGCGGATGCGGGGGCGATGGCGAGGAACAAGGGCAATGCGATCAACAATCCCATAGCCAAAGCAGCGACGGTTGTCTTCCCGGCGCCGAGGGGCCGAGTCGGTGAAATAAGTCTCCTGACTCGGCTGGGAGCTGATTCTCCGCCAGCACCGAGGGCCGCCGCGGGGGTCAGCCCGTGTTCGGCCAGGCGCACCAAGGCGGTGGCGACTGTGGTCCGGTCACTATGACGGGCCGCACTGTCATCGGCGAGCATCTCGACGAGCCGGCCCAGTTCTCTGCGTGCGGTTCGAAATGCTGGGACACGGGGGAATGCATGCTGTAGCGCGTCGGCCGCCGCGAGGATGAGGTCGTGGCGTCCTCGCAGGTGGGCCCGTTCGTGGGCCAGAACGGCGAGGAGCTGATTGTGATCCAACGCCGACAGGGCGGCACTGGTCAAGACGACCTGACGGACCCTGCCTGGTAGGCAGTACGCGGCGGCGGCCTGATGGTCGACGACGAGAGCGTCGTATCGGAGGTGGGGTCGCGCAATGAGGGCCAGGGCGTCCAGTTGTACTTTCCTGTTACGGGCTGCGATTGCCCGGTCCGCGGCCAGGCAATAGGCGACCCGGACGAGGATGGCACTTGCGGCGGCAGCGCCGGTGGCGCTGACCACGGCACCGCCTGGCGTGGAGTATTGCGCGAGGAGGGCCATCGCGCAGGTACGGATCCAGTCGGCGAGGTTGATGGTCCAGGGAATCGCGGGGATGGCCAGGCTCGAACCGGCAAGCAGCACCGCCAAAACAATTGAGACGCTCAGCGTTTGCCACGCAGTGATCCCGATCCGGGGAGACCGCTCGAACCACGACATCCGGCGCAATAGGGTCGGCCCCAGGACGGCCAGAATCACGGCGAGGACCGCCAAAACGGCTGGAGCAATCATGGCGCGGTGCTTGTGCGACCCTGAAGGTGCTCGTCAAGGGCAAGACGGAGGCTGGCGACTTCCTCTGGCGGAATATGGTCGAGGAAGTGCAAAAATGTCACCGAAGTGTCAGCTCCTCCGGCAAGGACTTCCCCCATGAACGCGGCAGTGTGCTGCTCACGAGTCTGCGCAGGTCGGTAAAGATACGCACGGCCGTCCTTCTCCCGAGTCAGAAAGCCTTTGCGGCGCAGGTTGTCCATAACTGTCATTACCGTTGTGTAGGCGAGTGTGCGCTCGCGTTGGAGATCCTCCAGCACCTCGCGAACGGCGACCGGGCGCCCCCAGGACCAGATGCGATCCATGACGTGCTGTTCCAGCGTGCCGAGTGGGCGCACCATGGGTTGTTCCCTTCTACGCTCTAATGGAAACGAAAACCCCTAATCAACTACCTTCCATAGTAACGTACGGTCCCTGCTGCGCCCGCGGGATCCCGTGCCGATCAGCCCTGGACGCCACCAGAGCAGGGTGCGCCGGGTTCGGGTGTCTGTGGGCCCTGTAGGTAGGTCTGCAGGAACAACTGCAGGCGGGGGTCATCCACGTTGTCCAGTTGCAGTTGTTTTCCCCAGGCGCTGGCGACAATCGGGGCGGGGAGGTCAGGATACGGGCTCAAGAGTTCGTATGGGTTCGACTCGGCATCAGCCGTCAGAGTGTCGATCTGCTCTTGCGGCAGATCGGATCGGTAGGTGACCCACACCGCGCCATGCTCGAGCGAGTGCACGGCCCGCCAGGTGTCTACCGGCTTCGTGTACACGCCGCAGTTTGTCAGCTCGGCCGAATGATCTCCGCCGACGGGGGGAAGCGTCGGAAACGCAACCTCGTTGACCACGTGGTCGCGGCTCAATCCATCAGAACTCTCCACGCCACTGATTGGCTTGTCTGCTGCCGATCTCGCCGCGTCCTGGTCTTTCTGGTTGACGATGAAGATGGAGACAACGGTCGCCACGAGGGTGATTGCGACGACGGTGCCCAAGCCGTAGATCCAGAAGCTCCGACGCCGCTCGCCCCGCTTCAGCTGTGCTCGTGCGGCCGCAACGATCGCCTGCCGATGTGCTCTGTCCTCTGTGTTCGGGTGTTCCATTTGGACGGTCCTCTCTATTGCTGATGTGCATTGTGGTGTACGGCAACGTTCTGTGAGCTGCCGTTCGAGCCCGGCTGCCCCTGGGCGGCTACGTCGGGGCGGGACAGCTGGAGCCGCAGCTTCTTCTCCGATAGCCTCCCGTAGCTGAACATGACGTCGTCGATCAGGATGCCGGGGGCAAAGATGATGCCGTTCCGAGCGGCCAGAGCCCGGCCTTCATCGGTGTCCAGGCCGATCGCCTCGACCTGAAAGGAGTAGTCCGCGGAGAGTCGGGACACTACCAGCTTGGCTTGATCGCAGGCGTGGCACGAGGCTTGCGTCAGTACGGTGATTCGCATCAGGCGTCGGTCCGGAGAGCCTGCATCTGGGTGAGGATCTCGTCTACCGGCACGTACATGGTGTAGTTAGGCGGGCCGCCGTAGTCGGCGCGCCACTCAATTTCCCCCGTCGGCCCAACCAGGATGAAGCTGTGTCCGTTGCGGGATTCACCCATCATTCCTCACTTGTTGGTCTGGTAAGTCAGGGAGACATCCAGACGGGTGTCGGCCAAAGCGTCCGCCGTCAGTTTGTCGTCGGCCATTTTCTGGGCGATCAGGTCCACCGGCCCGCTGGTGATGGTGAGGAGCTGATCGACGCCGACAGACTGCAGCTCGGTCTGGGCGGCGTCCAGACCGCGGATTTGGTCGCAGCACGGCTGACACCCGATCCCCTCATGGAAAAAGAGCAGAACGGACTCGCCACGGTAGTCGCTGAGATTGACCGTCCCCCCGGCCGTGGAAGCGAGAGAAAAGTCGGGGGCTTCCGCGCCCGGGCCGGGAGCACCCACGGCGTAATTGATGGAGGCGGTGTTTTCCACAGCCGTGGGGGTCCCGTTCCAAGTGCTTTCCATGACTACCAGGATGGCTGCCGCAACCGCCAAGATGCCCACGACCATCGTTGCCCGGCGCAACCCGGTGCTCCTGGCGCGTGACTGCGGGCGTATGCCCGGACGGCCTTTCTTCCGTGATGCCATTACTGTGACTCCTCTGTCTGGGCGCGCGTATGCGCCTGGTCGGGTCGGTTGCCGGAGGCGGTCGGCGTGGCTGCGTGCTTTCGGCTGCGGAGCGCCGTCCAGACCAAAGCGCCGAGAGCGGCGAAGACGGCGAGCGTCGAGATTCACCCTGGAATGAAGGCCAGGAACTGCTGGATGACGGCGGCCCAGTGCCCCAGTGCTGCGGCAAGTTCAACCTGCCACCCGTCCGGTGCCATGCCGGGTCCCTACACCGCGAGGACGACGGTGAGCACGCCAATGGCGATCATCAACCCGCTTGAGAGCACTGTTCCCACGGGCTACCGCCACCGGGCCCCGGGCCCGATCGGAATGGTCGTGGCCGCGAGCAGGCGACTGGCTCCCCAGTCTTTTCTGTCCCACGCCAACGCCAAGGCGCACAGGGGCGCGACCATCCCGAATACGTAGGCGACGCCCACTGCGGCGGCGGCCGCGAAAGACGAAGCGGCACCGGAGAGCGCCGCCACATCGGCGAGGACTGGGGCGCAGCACGCGCTGGCGGCACCGGAGAACACTCCGAGTCCGTACACCGAGCCGATGCTCGTTCCGCCGCCGCGCGCGGAGGGCATCGGTAGCATCATTTTCCAGCCCCCAGGGTGGCAACGCCCACTGCCACCATCGCGAGACCAGGCGGCCGTCGATCATGTGCTCGATGATGGCGCACACGCCGAGTCCGCTGGCGTCGGTTGCCGAGACGTCCTTCACGATGCCGTCCGCGACTGCCTGGCTGGGAGTGTTCACGCCGGGATTCATGTCCAGGCCCTTGTTGAAGCTCGAGCAGCGGTCGCAGGACGGCACGCGCGGACCGCAGTCCGTCGTGATGAAGACCCCGACTGTGAACGGCCGCTGAACTGGCGAAGTCACGTCCTTGACATAGGTGCCCGACCTTTGGTTATAGGCGCCTGGCTACGGCTTCTGCACTCGTCCCACGGTGAAAACGTCGCGCAGGACGCTGACGGTGTCTGCTTCGTTGATGGGCACGACCTGGGGCGCGTCAGCGGCCAGTTGGCTCTGTGGATTCGCCGCGGCCGGGCCGGGTTTTGCAACGAGAGCGGGGAGCGAGACACTGACGGCGAAAAGCGCGACGAAGGCCATCGCCACGACGCCGAACAATCGCCGCCGCACTGGTGGCGGAGCCGGTCGGTCGGACTGTTGTCGGCGCGATTTGTGTGCCAGCCTGCGGGGCTGCCGATGACGCTGGTGTTTTTCTGCCGCCCGCAGACGGCGACGGGTCTCGATAGGCTTTACCGCCGGGGAAGGTGAGGGGTCCTACGGGGTGGAGAGGATGTCCTTCATGACATCGATCTCATCGGTCTGGCTCGTGACGATGTTCGACGCCATGGCCTTGGCGTCCTCGTTTCGACCTTCATCCAGTTCCAGCTCCGCCATCATGATCGCGCCCTGATGGTGGACGATCATCTGTTCCAGGTATAGCTCGCCGGCCTGCGGGCCCGACGCATTTTCGAGGGCCATCATGTCGTCGTCGGACATCATTCCGTCGGAACCGTCACCCATCCCCGACATCCCATCCATGCCGCCGGTGCTGGTCTCATCGGTGCCCCACTCGGCGAGCCAGTCTCTGAGTTGCTCTATTTCCGGTTCTTGGGCGGCTTTGATCTGCGTGGCGAGGTCGGTGATGCGCACGTCGACCTCGTCCTTGGCGAGGATGTCCTCGCTCATCTCGACGGCTTGCTCGTGGTGGGGGATCATCATCTGTGCGAAAGTCACATCAGCCGACCCGAAAGAAGCGGACGCAGTGGAGGTGCTGGACGACCCGGACGAACTGTCGGGGGTTGTCCCGTTGGTGCAGGCGCTGAGCGTGAGCACGGCGGCAAGGGCCGCCCCCGTCAGAAGGTACTTACGTGATTTGAGCATTGTTTTTCCATTCATTAGTCAGACTTGAGAAACCGAGGCGCCGGCGGGCGCGAGGAGGCCACGCGTCCATGAGGGCGCGTCGGCGGCGGTTCGGTCTAAATGCGACTGATGGAAAGAATGGTCAGATTCGGCCTGTGAATATCCAGGACGAGGCGGTGAGAGAGCCGAGCGATGTGCCCGCCCGCGTCGAACAGCCTGCGGTACGTTGACGGTAACCGAGCCAGCAGGATCAGCGAAGCGAGCACCAGCAGGATGGTGCAGGTCATCGCGAGGATCGCACAGTCCAACATGCAATCGGAACAATCCACGACTCCGAGACCGGTGTGTGCGATGACGGAAACCGCCGAGACAGCGCCCGCCGTGACAACGGGGGAGACACCGACCTGCGCGGTGGGGTCAGATGCAACTGCGGTCCCACCCGTCTCGTGACTGGCATGCGTGGAGTTCATGGCCAGCACACCGAACAGGAGTCCGGCCATGGCGACCAACGCCACCAAACCAGACAGGAGGACAGGCCTCGTGCGGGGAACCACGTGTGCTGTGCTATCCAGCTTCATGTCGCCTCCGGTCCCGTTCCTGTCGCAGTTGGTTCCCGCGCATACCCCTCCACAGTATCGACTTTCACACTGCTCGACCTGTGAATGCGATCTCGCAGGTCACTTGATGGTGGCAGGATGTGCGGTGAGCGTTCCGGTAGGTATCGGGGCACCCGCCACGTTGAGTCCGCGAAAGCCGCGCAGCCGGAGGCTGTTGCTCACCACGAAAGCAGATGACAGTGCCATGGCCGCGCCGGCGATCAACGGGTTGAGCAAGCCCAGCATAGCCAGCGGGATCGCCGCCACGTTGTAGGCGAAGGCCCAGAACAAGTTGGCCTTGATGGTCGACAGGGTGCGCCGGGAGAGTCGGATCGCATCAGCTGCTGCGATGAGGTCGCTTCTGACCAGGGTCAGATCGCTGGCCTCGATGGCGACATCCGTTCCCGTTCCCATCGCAATGCCCAGGTCCGCGGTGGCCAGTGCCACAGCGTCGTTCACGCCGTCGCCGACCATGGCAACCACGCGACCCTCGCTCTGCAGCTCCCGGATGATCTGCGCTTTCTCGGCCGGCAGCACACCGGCACGAACGTCGCTGATACCGACCTCAGCCGCAACGAAGGCCGCGACGGCCTCGTTGTCGCCGGTGAGGAGCACCGGCTGCAGACCCAGGCGACGGAACTCCGCGATCGCGGCAGCGCTGGTGTCTTTGACGACGTCAGAGACGGCGAGGATACCCCTGGCCTGGCCGTCCCAGGCGACGGCGACCGCGGTTCGACCCTGTGCCTCGAAGGCGGCCAGCACCGTCTCGAGCTCTGACGGAAGCGGGATAGTCCACTGTTCCGTCAGCCAGCGCGGACGTCCCACGAGAACGACCCGACCGCCGACCAGGGCTTGAACGCCGAGACCGTCCGTCGACGCGAAGGACTCGGGTGACGGTAGTTCGCCGGCGCGTTCCCGGGCACCAGACACAATCGCCTGGGCGATGGGATGTTCGGAACCCGTTTCCGCGGCTCCGGCGAGGTGAAGCAGGAGCTGCTCGTCTCCACCAGCGACGGGAACGGCGGCCACGAGCGTCATCCGGCCGGTCGTGACCGTGCCGGTCTTGTCGAGCACGATGGTGTCTACCCGGTGGGTTGATTCGAGAATCTGGGGTCCCTTGATCAGGATGCCCAACTGCGCACCACGCCCGGTGCCCACGAGCAGAGCTGTCGGGGTCGCCAAGCCGAGCGCGCACGGGCACGCGATGATGAGCGTTGCCACGGCCGCGGTGAATGCGACGACGGTCCCTGCTCCGAGCAGCAGCCAGACCACAAGGGTGGCCAGCGACAACCCGATCACGATCGGGACGAAGATCGCTGAGACCCGGTCGGCGAGGCGCTGTACCTCGGCCTTACCGGTCTGCGCCTGTTCGACCAAGCGGCCTAGCTGGGCGAGCTGCGTGTCCGCGCCAACGCGGGTGGCCCGCACGACCAGGCGACCACCCGAGTTCAAGGTGGCGCCGACCACGGCTGCGCCGGGCCCGACCTCGACCGGAACGGACTCGCCGGTGAGCATGCTGACGTCGATCGCCGAGTTACCTTCTACAACGGTTCCATCCGTGGCGATCTTCTCGCCGGGACGGACGACGAACTGGTCGCCGACGACCAGCGACGCGGTGGGGACGGTGGTCTCGACACCATCCCGCAGAAGGGTCGTCTCTTTCGCCCCGAGTTCGAGCAGCGCCTTCAGCGCGGCACCAGACTGTTTCTTCGCACGGGCCTCGAAGTAACGGCCGGCCAGGATGAACACCGTGACGGCGGATGCGACCTCCAGGTAGATTTCATCGGCACCGCTTCCCGGGGTGGCGGTAAAGCTGAAGGCCATGGTCATGCCCGGGACTCCAGCCATCCCCAGGAAGAGAGCGTATAGCGACCAGCCGAGTGCGGCGAGCACTCCGATACTGATCAGGGTGTCCATAGTCGCAGCACCGTGGCGCAAATTCACCCAGGCAGCGCGATGGAACGGCCATGCTCCCCAGACGGCGACCGGGGCGGCAAGGGTGAGAGCCAGCCATTGCCAATTGGTGAATTGCAGCGGGGGGATCATCGAGAGCAGGAGCACGGGGGTGGCGAGCACGGCGGACAGGATCAGCCGCTGGCGCAGGCTGGCCACTTCGCGGTCTTGGTCCGTGGGCACATCGAGTGTCGGAGCCTCAGGCGGTTTCGGACGTGCGGCCGTGTATCCGGTCTCCTCAATCACCGCGATGGCATCCTCAACCGTCGTGCCGTCAGGGATGAGGACACTGGCCTTCTCGGTGGCGTAGTTCACCGATGCCTCGACCCCGGGCATCCGGTTGAGTTTTTTTTCAATTCGCGCCGCGCATGAGGCGCAGGTCATGCCGCCGACGAGAAGGTCGACCTGCTCTCCACTCATCGTGTCGCCGTGACCAGTTCGTAGCCTGCCTCATCGATGGCGGCGGCCACAGCGGCGGGATCGAGGGGTCTGGAGCTGGAGACGGTGACCACGGAGACGCCGCCCGGAACAAGGTCAACGTCCACGGCTTCGGCTCCGGCGACCTGGCCCACTTCGGCCGTCACGCTCTTCACACAGTGAGAGCAGGTCATTCCCGATACCTGGAAAGTGGTGGTCATGCCGGTAGGTTCTGCGGTGCGCTCGGATTTGTGATCGTGCGACCCGCACGTGCACGAAGAGTCAGTAAGACCAAGGTCGTTCTTATTCGACGTCGACATAGTATTCGCGATTCCTTTCGTTCCCCCGGCGATCGAAGCAACCGTCGGGACGTACTTCCAGGGGATACACCCACGGTATACCCCAGGGGGGTACCCGGTCAACATGAGATCGGTGCGCACAGTTGGTCACCCCGCCGCGTGTGAGGTATACCACCCGGGGGTATACTCGGAAAATTCAAAGTGCCACCACTCGCCGGCAGGCCACCAGGATCGCGCGGGGCAGACCAGATCGGATACACACACCAATGAGTGATTTCAGCGACAAGAGCGCGATGACAACCCACGCTGGCCCGCACGGCTATATATCGAGCAAAGACGCGTATGTGAAGCGCCTCCGACGAATCGAAGGACAGGCCAGGGGATTGCAGGGAATGGTTGCAGATGAGCTGTACTGCATCGACATTCTGACGCAGATATCAGCTATGACCAGCGCTCTGCAGTCCGTGGCCTTGGGCTTACTCGAGGACCACATGAGCCACTGTGTTGTTGCCGCTGTCGCTGCCGGCGGTGAAGAAGGCGACGCCAAGATCAAGGAAGCTTCAATCGCAATCGCACGATTGGTCCGCTCCTAACCTCCCCCATGCGCACTGCGCCGCCAGCGCCTGAAAGTACCTGGTGCTTCATCGTCGACGAGTCGCCAGAAACCACCGGAAGCTCCAACTTTGTTTCCGGGGACGGTTCGACGGTTTGCGTTGAGAAGCTGATTCCATTTGGTGTGGATCCGACCGGGATACGTGCCACAACGGTGAGCGACTTCAGATCGAGGACGGCGACCGTGTCTGCGGCCATGTTGGTGACGTACGCGTGTCGGCTGGAGGGGTCAATGACGACGCCGTGGGCGCCGTCGCCCGTCTTCACGCTCTTCACAACCTTGAATGTATCGACACTCAGGATCGAGACTGTTGTGCATGGTTCGTCGTCGGTGCCCTGGTTGGCTACCAATAGGTACTTGTTGTCCGAGCTCACGAACGTCTGGATCGGCCCGGAGCCGACCGCGGTCTTTCCGATCAGCTTGCGGGTGGCCACGTCTACCTTGGCAACGGCATTTTCCCCGCTGAGCGAGGCGTACCCGAAGCGTCCGTCCGGTGAGAATGCCACTTGGGCGGGCGCCGCGCCGACCTCAATCTCTGCGACCTGTGAGTTGGTTGCGGTATCGACGACGCCCAGAATCGTTCCGCCGATGTTGGCGACGTAAATCCATTTTCCATCGGGGCTTGGCCGGAGCCCGTGTGGGCCTGTCCCGACGGGGATGGTGGCCACCGACTGCATCGTCGAGGCATTGACTGCCGTCACGGTGTCGTCAGCGTTATTGGTTGTGTAACTCGTCGTGAGATCCGGAGTGACGACAACGTGAGCAGGCATGGCACCGGTGGCGACCATTCCCGTCACAGCCAACGTAGATGCGTCGAGCTTGATCGCCATAGACGTGGATCCACTGACGGCCCACACGGACTCCCCATCGGCTGTCGCCTGCACATTGTGTGGGCTCTTAAGACCGGTCAGGGTGGTTGCGACCTTGTTCGAGGCCGCGTCGATGGCTGTCAGGCTGGCGCCATCTTCGCTGGCGACCCAGACCGTTCCAGTCACGAGACCTCATGCATGGCTACCCGGGCCTCCGGGTCATCGGTTGTGGTCATCAGAATTGCCGTCGCGGCCGCCACGATGACCAGGGGGATCGCGCCCATGGCCAGTGCACGTCTTCTGTTCATTGCATTCCCGTCACTCATGCCGTTGTCTCTTCGGACGGACCCTCAGCGAGACCATGATTTGTCGAATTGTATTATTTACGATAATACTGCTTTCTAAACAGGCCTGAGCAAAAACGCGCCTGCGCATCGGCTGCTGATGCGGTCGCGGCGACCGGCGGTCAGAGCACATGCTCTCCGATGCCGCTGGTCCCGCAGCCCATGGCACGGTTCAATGTGTTCGACGCGAGGTCTTCAGGTAGCTGCAGATCTCGTCAGGATCGCATCCTGTCCGGCGGAGGAAGCAAGCCTCGATCCTCGACATAGCGCAGCGTTTTCGCCGTCATCCCGGCCACATCAGCCGTTCCTCCTATGCGCACCCTGTGCCCCTGCCATGACCGGACTCGTGGTCCGGCTTGACCTTCCAGCCGTGAGGAAGGTCGAGACTTGAGGTCCGTGCACACCGCACTGCGCGGCGGCAGCGCGATTGCCGATTGGAAGCACTTGGAGGATTCATGTGTAAAACAACGCCGACCGACTTTGACTTGGCGATCATCGGTTCCGGTGGTGCAGCATTCGCGGCCGCGATCCTGGCGACCAGGCTTGACAAGCAAGTGGTAGTGGTCGAGCGTGCAACTATCGGAGGCACCTGCGTCAATACGGGATGAATGCCGTCGAAGGCCTTGTTGGCGGCCGCCGAAGCTCGCCATGTTGCCTTGGATGCGAGGCGATTCCCCGGCATCGCAGCCTCTGCGGAGCCGGTGGATATGAAGGAGTTAATCGAGGGCAAGCGCGCTCTGGTCAACACGATGCGGGCCAGCAATTAGGGGGGACTTGATCGCCGAATACGATTGGGCCTTCCGTCACGGCGAAGCAACGTTCACGGGAACTACGGAGGAGCCGCTACTGGAGATCACCTCGGACGACGGCAGCGTGGAAACCATGCGTTCGGACCAGTACCTCGTGGCCACCGGCTCCGCCCCGTGGGCACCACCCATTGAGGCGTTGTCCGAGGTGGGCTACCTGACCTCGGCGAACGCCATGGAGCTAGACGAAGTGCCCGAGTCATTGCTGGTCCGGGGGGCTACGTGGCCCTCGAACAAGCACAACTGTTCTCCCGGCTCGGCTGCGAGATGACCGTCCGGGTGCGCTCCCGGCTGGTGTCGCAGGAAGAATCCGAGGGCACCCGCGACGTGATCGCCGAGGTGACAAGCGCCACCGGCAAGGAGACAATCCGGACCAGCAAGCTCCTCGTGGCCACCGTACGTAGACCCGCCACCGCGGACCTGCACCTCGACAAGGTCGGCGTCACAGTCGGGACACGAGGGCAGATCGAAGTCTCAGGCATGTTGACTCACACGAAGCCGTAGTCCTTCACCTATTGGCCTTCTGAAGCCGTGTTGACGCCGATGTCCACGACCGGACCGCCGTGAGCCCGGCGAGCCCGGCGAGCCCGGCGAGCCCGGCGAGTACGGCGATAGCGGCCAGGACGAGGGCAGTCGGGGCAAGTCCGAGCGTTGCCCCGAGGATCCCGGCCAGCGGGTTGGTGATGATGAAGCAGGCGTGGGAGAGCGAAAACTGGACGGCGAAGACCGCTGGCCGGTTGGTGTCGTCGGAGTAGCGGCGGAGGAGCCGGGCCGACGGCGTGAGGATCAGTGCGGTCGCGGCGCCGAGAACGAACCAGACCGTGAGCACGCCGGGCCAGGCCGGCGCGGAGTCCTGAGCCAGGACCAGCAGCGCGACGGCGACGAGCCCGCTCGGGAGGATGGCGCATCCGGTCAGCATCACGCGTCGATCCGGATAGCGATCCAGCACCCGCGGCAGGTTGAGGGCGACGAGCATGGAGCCGAGTCCGTAGCAGGCGAGGGTGATCGCGAAATCGACCTGGGTTCGTTCGAGGCTGTTGTGCACGAGGATGACGGTGTTGACGATCACCATCGCGGTAGACGCGGCGACGACGAGGTTCATCGCGAGCAGTGCACGGAGCGGCGGGGTGCGCCAGAACACGCGCACGCCTCGAGTGAGCCGGTCGACGAACGGGGCGGCTGCGGTGGATCTCATCGCCGGGAGGGTGGTGGAGAGCACGAGTGTGGCCGAGCCGACGAAGCAGAGCGCTGTTCCCACGAGCAGGGAATGGTGGCTGATCACGATCAGGAGCGCGGCCGCCAGGATGGGACTGAGCAGGGATTCCAGGTCGTAGGCCAGACGGGACAGCGCCAACGCCCGCGTGTATTCGCTTTTCTTAGGAAGAACATCCGGGATCAGCGCCTGGAACGCGGGCGTGAAGGTCGCGGAAGCGGCCTGCAGCACAAAAATGAGAAGGTAGATCTGCCAGGCCTCGGTGACGAACGGGAGCGAGATCGCAACCCCGGCCCGGAGAACATCTGAGGACACCAGCAGCACCTTGCGGGGGACGTGGCTGGTGAGCGCGGACACGACCGGGGCGACGCCCACATAGGCGAGCATCTTGATCGTCAAGGCGCTGCCCAGGACGATGCCGGCATCCCCGCCGGTCAGATCGAAGGCGAGCAGCCCCAGTGCGACGGTGAGCAGGCCGGTGCCAATCAGCGCCACAACCTGGGCGCTGAATAGTTTTCGGTAGGCGGTGTTCCGCAACACGTTACGCATGCGCGTCCACCTCAAGGTCTGTGCTGGCGGTGTCGTGCGGGTGCCGGTGGTGGGCCGGAACGCCATCGAGGGCGTGTTCGGCCTGAAAGATGGCGTCGGGGACAAGCTGGCGGGCGTGCTCGTTTGCGAGGCGATAGAACACCCGGGTTCCTTCGCGCCGGGTAGTCACGATGCGGGCGAGGCGCAGCTTCGCCAAATGCTGCGATACGGCGGCCTGGGACTTGTTGACGATTTTCGCCAGTTGGTTTACCGACAGTTCGAGTCCCGCAACGCGAGTATGACCCGGATGCGCGTGGCGTCGGCGAGCATCGCGAAGACCTCCACGGCCAACTCGACATACTCACTTTCTGGGCCGAGTGTGCAACCATCCTCATGCATTCATGCGCAGTGTGTTACACACGGGCGAGCACGTTGCGGTGGCTGATACGGCCAGGCTACGAGTGTCCACCTGTCGAGCCGGTCGATGAAGTTTCTGGCGTCTCCGCTGAATCGCTGGGCCGTGCCTGCGTGGAAGGTCCTGACATGCCCAGCGCCGAAGGGATGGTGTACACGGTCAGCGCTGCATTGACCAGACCGGTGATCGCGGTAATGGTCTACGGGACCAGATGCACGTTGATCGCCGCGTCGGTCGCGGCCCGCACGGCCACCCAGCCGATATGCGCGGACCTGAATCCTCGTGCCGTCCCGGCGGACGCGCGGGAGTTGTAGAGAAGCCGGATGCTGATCAACCCCAGGTCGGGGGCCACCCCGCGCGAGAGCGTGGCTTCGGCGTTCACGCTGCCGCTTCCAGTGCTGGGGCGGACTGCGCGGCTCCCAGCGCGGTTCTGCGGCTCAGCCGGCCCGCCCGGACGCCGTTGGCGATCACGACGATTTCGGCCAGTTCGTGGATCAGGACCACGGCGGCCAGGCCGAGCGTGCCGAATAGTGCCAAGGGAATGAGTACGGCGATCAGCAGCAGGGACAGGCCCACGTTCTGGAGCATGATGCTCCGGGTTCTCCGCGCGTGGTCGAGCACCTGGGGTAGGTGGTTCAGATCTTCGCCCATCAGGGCGATGTCGGCTGTTTCGATGGCGACGTCGGAGCCCATGGCGCCCATGGCGATGCCGGTGTCGGCGGTTGCGAGGGCCGGCGCGTCGTTGACGCCGTCGCCGACCATGGCTGTGGGCTGGCGGGCTTTGAGGGTGCGGATGATTTCCGCTTTGTCCTCGGGGCGGAGGTCGGCGTGGACTTTGGTGATGCCCGCAGCCTTCCCCAAGGCGGTGGCGGTGACCAGGTTGTCGCCGGTGAGCATGACCGTGGTGTATCCGGATGCGCTCAGCCGGTCTATGACCTGCCGGGTTTCGGGACGCAGCTCGTCACGGACTGCGATGGCGCCGATGACCTGCCCATTGTCCTCGATGAGGACAGCGGTGGCGCCGGCCCCTTGCATCCGCTGGACGTCGGCGGCCAGGGGGCCGGCATCGATCCACCCCGGCCGGCCGAGACGTACACGTCGCCCGTCCACCCGGCCCTCCAGGCCGGCGCCGGGGACGGTATCCACGTCGGTGACAAACGCCCGGTCCGGAGCCGCGGCGAGAATGGCGTGGGCGAGGGGGTGTTCGCTGCGGGATTCCAGACCGGCCGCGAGGAAGAGGACATCGTCTTTGGAAGCGGATCCGGTGGTGGCGACATCGATCACGGCGGGTTTGTTGCGGGTGAGGGTTCCGGTCTTGTCCAATGCGATGGTGCGGATCCGGCCGAGGGTTTCCAGGGCACCCCCGCCCTTGATGAGAACGCCCATGCGGCTGGCGGCGCCGACGGAGGCGACCACGGTGACCGGGACGGAGATGGCCAAGGCGCAGGGCGAGGCGGCGACCAGAACGACGAGCGCACGTTCGAACCACAGCAGTGGTTCGCCGACGATGAAGCCGAAGATGATGATCAGGACTGCAACGATCAGGATGCCCGGAACCAGCTTGCTGGCGATCGAGTCGGCCAGCCGCTGACCGGGCCCCTTGCGGGACTGCTCGGCCTCCACGATCTGAACGACCCTGGCCACCGAGTTGTTCTCAGCGGTGCTGGTGACCTCAACTTCGAGCGGGCCTGTGCCGTTGATGGACCCGGCATAGACCTCGGTTCCCGGTCCCGCCTCGACGGGGACGGACTCTCCGGTGAGCGCAGAGGTGTCCAAGGACGTGCGGCCGATGATGATCCTCCCGTCGGTGGCTAGACGTTCCCCGGGCCGGACGACCATGCGGTCGCCGGGGGCGAGTGCTGACAGGGCGACGGTGACCTCGGCGCCGTCGCGCAGGACGATCGCCTCAACCGGGACCAGGTCCAGCAGTGCGCGCAGACCGCGGCGGGTTTTCGCCAGGGAGTATTCCTCAAGCCCTTCCGAGATCGCGTAGAGGAATGCCAGCATGGCTGCTTCCTCGAACTGCCCGAGCGCGACCGCGCCGGCGGCGGCGATCGTCATCAGTGTACCGACCCCGATTTTGCCTTTGAGCAGTCGTCGGAGGGTGGACGGAACAAATGTCCAGGCGGCAATCAGAAGCGCCATGATTTCCAGCGGTAGCAGCAGCCCCTGGGGGCCGCCGGTCAGCGAGACGATCCACGCGGCAAGGAGAAGTGCACCGGAGGCTGCCGCCGCCCGGATCTCGCTCACCTGCCAGAAACTGGCGGTCTCCTCCTCTTCGGATGCCTTGGTCCCGTTTTTCTCGTCGCTGCAACCGCAGGCAGCACTCATGGTGTGCGCTTCTTTGTCAGGGGGACGCCGGTACTGCCGGTGCCGTAGATCGGGCACAGGCTGACCGCGTTGCCGGTTGCGGCGAGTAGAACCTCGGCCTGGGCGAGCATGTCAATCAGCTCCGGACGAGACAGCGAGTAGTACACGCTGCGGCCCTGCATACGGCCTTCCACCAGGCCGCACTCACGCAGGCACGCGACGTGCGCCGAAACCGTGGACTGGGCGAGGCCCAGCTCGTCGGTAAGGTCACTGACCCGTACCTCGCCGCCGGCCATTCGCTTCACAATGCTCAACCGGGCTGGGTCACTGAGGGAGTGGAACAGCGCCGCCGCAGGATCGCGTTGCTCGCACCCATCGGACAGAACCGAAGATTTGATCGTCATTAAACGATGATAGCGCTCAAGGTGGATCCTTCTTCGCTCACCGCCGGGAGTCGGACATCGGCCCATCCGACGCGAGGGTAAGGGCGTTGTGCGTATACACGATGGCGGGACCCGTGCGGTGGATGGAGCGCCGGCGGATTGTGGATATCCGTTTTCTGGGCACCGCGATTGCCGTCGACTTCATCGTCGTTCCGGTGGTCGCGTTCGGCCCGTCACGATTCGTTGCCTGCGACCGGGCACTGCTCCTCGGTGCCCCGCTCGTGCTGCTGACTCCGTGTGTCGACTATATGATCGTGTTCACCGGTCTGGCCGGCGGGGCACGTGAACGACTCCTGGCGGCCACACCTCTGTTGATGCTTCTACAGATTGTTCTACTTCCCATCTACCTGCTGCTGTTCGCCGGCCCGAACACCGTCTCGATGATCGAGATCGAGCCGTTCCTCGAGGCGTTCCTCGTCCTGATCGTGATTCCCCTGCTGGCAGCGGTCACGGTTCAATGGGTTGGCCGTCGGCACCGGTTCGGCCGGGCAATCGAAGCCGTCCTGCAGGTTATTACGGTGCCGCTGATGATGGCCACCCTGGCGGTGGTGATCGGATCCCAGATCGCGGCGGTGGACATGCGGATCGCCTCGCTTCTGCTGGTGGTGCCGCTGTACATCGCGTTCCCGGTCATCATGGTCGTCGTCGGGTTGTCAGCGAGTCGACTCGCACGCCTGGACGTGCCGACGACCCGCGCGCTCGTTTTCAGCGGGTCCACCCGCAATTCCCTGGTGATGCTCCCTCTGGCGCTCGCGCTCCTGGAGTCCCTGTCCGCGGCCGCACTGGCCGTGGTGACCCAGACCCTCGTGGAGCTGGTCGTCATAGTGATCCTCGTGCGTCTCGTACCTCGGCTCACCGGCCAGCGTCGAGCCGCCGACAAAATCGCACATCGATGACGGATGTGGCGGCGCATCCAGTGCCGCCTTCGGTCTATGAGAGGCCTTTCACTCTGTGTACAACACGCGCGAGGATGTGACCAGAAACGCGCCGAAGACCCCTTGGCGTGACCAGAGTTGGCCCGTATTCGTCCGTGCCAGCGCGTGCACTTGCCACATCAAAACCGCGGAAATCCGCGGCATTTTGCCCCTGTAGCGGGTGGGCCGCACGGCCGAGACTACTGTCAGTTGTTTGGGTTCGAGTCCAGGCACCTCAGCACTACCGTGAGTTTTTATGAAAACCTGAGATTTGCGTATTTCCAGTCACACTGTTCGCACCGGGGACACTCAATCGCTGTCGTCGGCATGGTGTCTGTGAACGACGTCAGGGCACTAGGGAAGACTCTTCCCATGACGAGTGGAGAGTGACATGGTGACTGCGCGCCGAGGAGTGCCGGAAGTTGATGCGATCGTGGTCGGCTCCGGGCCCAACGGCCTCGCCGCCGCGGTCACCCTCGCCCGGGCCGGATTCTCTGTGCGCGTCTACGAGAAGTCCGCCGGCGTCGGTGGCGGCGCCGCGACCGCAGAACTGACCTTGCCGGGCTTCCACCACGATGTCTGCTCCGCCGTGCACCCACTCGCGCTGGCTTCGGAGTTCTTTCAACGATTCGGGCTCGCGGATCGGATCGAACTGGCAATTCCCGAGGTTTCTTACGGCCACCCGCTGCCGGGCGGCACCGCCGGCCTCGCCTACCGCAGCTTGACGCGCACCGTCACCGAACTGGGCAGGGACGGCGCGGCCTGGAGTCGGTTGTTTGCGCCCCTCGTGGCGCATGCCGAGCAGGTCGCTCAGTTCACCGGTGCGCAGCTCCTGCGACTGCCGAAGCATCCGGTCACCGCGCTGCGCTTCGGCTTACGCTCCCTCGAACAGGGCAGCCCGCTCTGGGGCCTGCGCTTCTCGGGCGAAGCCGCGCCTGCCCTGCTCTCCGGCGTCAGCGCCCATACGATCAGGTCGATGCCGAGCATCGTCACAGCCGGTGCGGGCCTCACCCTCGCCACGTATGCGCACGCGGGCGGCTGGCCGATACCGGTCGGCGGCAGCGGCGCGATCGTGACCGCGCTGGTCGACGATCTGCTCGCTCATGGCGGTGAGATCGTCACGTCGACCGAGGTGCGGCGGCTGAGCGAACTGCCGCCGGCCCGCGTGGTGATGCTTGACCTGACGCCGCGTGCGCTCCTGCGACTCGCCGAGGGCGAGCTTCCCGGCGCCTACGCGCGACGGTTGCGCGCCTTCCGGTACGGAAACGGCGTCGCCAAGGTCGACTTCGCGCTTTCGGGTCCGGTGCCCTGGCAGGCTGCCGGGGTGCGGGCGGCTGGCACCGTGCACGTGGGCGGCACTCGGGCTCAGATCCGGCGAGCCGAGAACACCGTTGCGCGCGGCGGACACGCCGAGGAGCCGTATGTTCTCGTGTCCCAGCCCAGCGGCACCGACCCCAGTCGCGCGCCGGCCGGTCAGCACACTCTTTGGGCGTACACCCATGTTCCGCGCGGCTCAACCATCGACCAGACCGAAGCGATCGTGCGCCAGATCGAGCGCTATGCCCCGGGTTTCCGTGACACGATCCTGGCCAGCGCCGGTCGCACCGCGACGGAGATGGAACAGCTCAATCCCAACTACGTCGGCGGTGACATCTCGGCCGGCGAGGTGAGTCTGACCCAACTCGTGCGCCGCCCGGTACTGTCCACTGACCCTTGGCGCACCCCCCTGAGCGGCGTGTACCTGTGCTCGTCATCCACACCGCCGGGCCCCGGCGTGCACGGCCTGGCCGGCTGGTACGCGGCCCTGAGCGCTCTTCGACACGACCTCGGGGTGCGCACAGCCCCCGATCTTTCCCCGACTAACCAGAAATAGGTGACACAGTGGCCGTGACCTACCGCACCATGAGCTGTCCGCCCGAGAACGTTTTCGCCGTCCTCGCTGACGTCTGGCTGTACCCGAGCTGGGTCGTCGCAGCCTCCCGCATGCGGGCTGTCGACGCGGCCTGGCCGACAGCCGGAAGCTCCATCCATCACTCGGTGGGCGTCTGGCCGGCTCTGATCGACGACTCCACCTCTGCTCTGGAGTGGGAATCACCTGGGCACGCGTTGTTCACGGCCCGTGGCTGGCCGATCGGGAAGTCCCACGTGGCCCTCAATGTGAAGGCACGAGGTGGCGGATGCGTCGTGCGCATCACCGAGGACGCCACCGCCGGCCCCGGCCGGTTCGTGCCCTCCTTCCTGCGCGACCCGGCCATCAGTATGCGAAACGTGGAGACTTTGCGCCGGCTCGCTTTCCGGGCCGAGGGCGGTGCCGAGAGGGGCCCGAGAGCGCTCACCGACGCGTGACCACCCCGGTACCGCGGCCATGATTGAGATGACCCAGTCCCAGTCCCAGCACGCTGGAGCGGACAGGAACAGCCGGGTCACGGGTGCCTCGGCCAGCAGATTACCCAGTGAGGTGTCTGCGGCATGTCCCTCGGATGGGACGGGCCAACATATTATTGACGGCACTGCCGCGGCCGCGGTGAAGAGAGTCGAGCCGTTCCATGTGCACCTGGAAGGACCACAATGTCAAACGTCATCAATCATCTGCCGGCGCAGTCCCGTATGACCGCAGGGAACCCGAAAAAGTGACCATCCCGAATCGTTTAGACGCCGATGAGTTCGACCGGCCTCGACATAAGAAGTCCGACTCCGTGTCCGATCCCGCCGCGCAATCGGGGAAGTAGATCGTGTTCCTTCTCTTCGGCACGCGTGCGCATCGTGCCGTGATAAATGTTGTCTCGTTTGTGTGCGGATATTGTGGGACTCTGGCCCAGCAGCGGGTGGTGAAAAAGTCGACGAAGCTTACGCTGTTCTTAGTGCCATTGTTTCCCCTTGCCAAGTCGTACGCCAACGAGTGCACCAACTGCGGTGGCACCACACGACTCACCGCCACCCAGGTTCGGCACTCATTGGATTGGGCGACATCACGGGCCGCAGAAGACTAGGAAAGTTCAAAACAGCAAAGAGTTGTCTGCCCTGAGCCCGTGCCGCTGCGCACTGGCGTCGACGGACAGGCCTGGTTCGGAGAGCAACGCCCGAAGTCCTCCGGGAAATGGTTCGATTGAGTCGACCGCGTTGTCCTCAACGACCGTCTTATCGACACCCAGCAAAGTCCGCCATAAAGTTAGAGACCGCACGCCGTTTTCCTGCCCCTTGAGTTTCTGTTCCTAGACAGTCAGAAACCTAGACAGGAAGCGGCGTGCGGCCGTTAAGGCGCTCCGCAACACCCACGGATGAAGCAGGAGAGCCAAAATCTCCGTCGAATTCGTTCAGGACGGAGTTGTCCATCCGTGAAACCGTTACCGCCGAAAGCGATTGGTGCGCACTCCCCTCACACCACCGCGAGCGCCCGTGAACATCCATAGGGACGATTTCTGTCATCCGACGACTCTCAGGATCAGTCCGGTCGGGCGTCTAGGATCGAAAGTCCACGACGTCCTGGAGGAATCTTATGAAGTGCCCAAATGACTCAACCACCCTCGTGATGAGCGAACGCAGTGGTGTGGAAATCGACTACTGCCCCGAATGCCGCGGCGTGTGGCTGGACCGCGGCGAACTCGACAAGATCCTCGACCGCGTGGAAAAGGAAGCCGCCCAGGCAGCGCCGGTCCCACCGGTCGCCGGGGCACCGGTTCAGCCGTATCCGGACACCCGCAACCGCGCGCAGTACGGCGAGCGCGACCGGAGTTATGACGACCGAGACCGTGGCTACGACAACCGTGACGGGTACCGTCCCAAGAAAAAGGAGAACTGGCTCGGCGAACTCTTCGGTTAGACGTTCGCGGGCTCACCCGCTCACGGCTCGGCGTCTCTATTTGTGAGCAACCTCCCAGCGGGATTCCGAGCCGACTGTCAGAGCCCCGGCGTAGCATCAGGATATGAATCGTTTCGGAACAGGTCGTTGATCATGTCACGCAATTCAACCAAGTGGCTTCCCGCCATCGTCGTTCCGGTTGTCATCGCCGCCGGTGTGATTGCTGTACCTCTGCAGGCCGGTGCAGCCGTCGATCTGCCCGACAAAACGCCCGAGCAAGTGCTACTCATGGTCAGTGACAGCACCATCAGTGCGTTCTCCGGCACCGTCGAGAAAACAGCCGAGCTGGGACTACCCGACATCGACCTGAGCGCCGGCATGTCCGAGTCCATGAGCGACTCGATGGCCGAATCCGCACCGGAAGGTACGACCGAACCGGGGGCGGCGGCCACCGGAGCGCTCGCCTCCGTGATGGAACTCTTCAGCGGCTCGCACACGGCCCGCATTTATGTGGACGGCAGTGACTCCGACGGCCCCGCGAAAGCCCGCGTGCAGATCCAGGACCGCATGGCCGAACGCAACGTGGTGAGTAACGGCACGGATGTATGGACCTACGACTCCAAGACCAACACCGCCAGCCACCTGACCATCCCCGCCGACGCCCGGGCCATCGCCGAGGCGAAGTTCGCCGAAATAGTTGACTCTGCCCCGGCCGGTCTGTCGACGCCCTCGCAGGTTGCCGAGCGCTTTTTGAGTGAGATCGACCCGAGCACCACCGTCTCGGTCGGCACCGACGGCACCGTGGCCGGTCGCACGGCCTATGAGCTGGTGCTCACCCCCAAGACCACACGGACCCTGGTCGAATCGGTGTCGATCTCGGTCGACTCTGAGACGGGGGTGCCGCTGCAAGTCACCGTGCGCGCCGACGGCCAGGAAGACCCCGCTCTTCAGGTCGGCTTCACCGCCGTCGACTTCAGCACCCCGTCCGCCGATTTGTTCGACTTCAGCCCGCCAGCCGGCACCACCGTCGAAGAGGTCGCCCTTCCGGTCATGCCCGAGATGACCGAGATGCCCGCCGACCAGGCCAAGCCTGAGATTCCGGCTGAGAAGCTTCCCCTCGTGACGGGAAGCGGCTGGGACGCCATCGTCGCAGTGCCCGCGGCATCCGTTCCGTCCGAACTCAACGCCAACCCGCTCATGTCGGAACTGGCGACCGCGGTCGACGGTGGGCGACTATTCTCAACAGCCCTGGTCAACGTGTTTCTCGCCGATGACGGCCGTGTCTTCGCCGGATCCGTTCCGGTGGAGATGCTCCAGGCCGCCGCCGCCCAGTGATCACGACACAGTGACAGCCGCAACCCCGGCTCCCGATCTCGCGATCGAGAGCCGGGGTCTCACCAAGCGCTTCGGCGAGCAGATCGCCGTGAACGAGATCGACCTGGCCGTCCCGCGCGGAGCGGTCTTCGGATTCCTCGGGCCGAACGGCTCCGGTAAGACCACCAGCATCCGCATGCTGCTCGGCCTAACCCAGGCCAGCAGTGGGCAGATCAGCGTGCTGGGGCAGAGCATGCCCGACAGTCTGCACGCGGTGCTGCCGCGTGTGGGCGCCCTCGTGGAGGGACCGGCGTTCTACCCATTCCTCTCCGGAGCCGCCAACCTGCGCCGGCTCGACACCGCCGACCGCAACGCGCCGTCTAGCACGCGAGGCGCCCGGGTCGAGCAGGCGCTGGCGCGCGTGGGCCTGACCCACGCCGCCGGCAAGAAGGTAGCTGCCTACTCGCTGGGCATGAAGCAGCGCCTCGGCATCGCCAACGCGCTTCTGCAGCCGCGCGAGCTGCTCGTGCTCGACGAACCCACGAACGGGCTTGACCCGCAGGGCACCCGCGAGGTGCGCAGCCTGGTGCGGTCGCTCGCGGCCGAGGGCACCACGGTCTTCGTCTCGAGCCACCTGCTCGCCGAGGTGGAGCAGATGTGCACTCACGCCGCGGTGATGAGCGGCGGCAACCTCGTGGCCCAGGGCACGCTGGCCGACCTGCGCCACGTGGGCCAGACGCGGGTCCGCGTGCGCACACCGGATGCCGCCGCGGCCGCAGCCGTGCTGACCGGCCTCGGTCTGGCACCCGTGCACAGCGACGTGCCGGAGCAGGATCCCTGGGTCGCGGCTCCGCTGCCCCGAGAAATGTCGGTCGACCTGACCGGGCAGCCGGAGTCCATCGTCACGGCTCTCGTCGCCGGTGGCGTGCGCGTGCGCGGTTTTCTGATCGAGGAATCCAGCCTGGAAGAACGTTTCGTGGCCCTGACCGGAGAAGGTTTCGATGTCCTCCAATAGCGTGGCGAGCTCGAAGGTGTCGGGCAACGGCGTTCCGAGCAGGCGCCGATCAGCCGGACCGGCCCTGCTCGGCTCCGAGCTAACGGTGCTGTTCCGCCGCCGCCGCACCTGGGCGATGCTGGTCGCCATCGCTCTCATCCCCATCCTGCTCGCCGTCGCCGTGCGGCTTTCGTCGGAGACCTTGGCACCGGGAGAGGGCCCGCCCTTCCTGGACCGGGTCACCCAGAACGGCCTGTTCGTGGCGTTCACCGCCATGATCGTGGCCATCCCGTTGTTCCTTCCGCTCACCATCGGCGTCGTCGCCGGCGACACCATCGCGGGGGAGGCCGGGCAGGGCACCCTGCGCTACCTGCTCGTGGCCCCGGCCGGGCGTTTGCGCCTGCTACTCGTCAAGTACGCCGGCGTCGCCGTGTTCTGCCTGGCCGCGACGTTGACCCTTGCGGTGGCCGGGACCCTGATCGGGGCCGCACTGTTCCCGGTCGGGCCGGTGACGCTGCTCTCGGGCGATGTGATCAGCGTGCCGGAATCGCTGCTGCGCTCCGGGCTGATCTCGCTCTACGTGACAGTCTCACTGCTCGGCTTCGCGGCGATCGGGTTGTTCATCTCCACCCTCACCGATGTTCCCGTGGGGGCGATGGCCGCCACGGTCGTGGTATCGGTCGTCGTGCAGATCCTCGACGTGCTCCCGCAACTGTCGTGGCTGGATCCGTGGCTCTTCAGCCACTACTGGCTGGGCTTCGCCGACCTGTTGCGGCAGCCCATGGACCTGGGCTCGTTCGGCGACAACGTGCTCCTGCAACTGGGCTACATCGCCGTGTTCGGTACCCTGGCCTACGGCCGGTTCTCCACCAAAGACATCTTGTCCTGACCCTGTGTCCGGTTGGGATCACCACGCCCGAACAGCCGACGACGTTTGGCCCGCGGATGCTCGACACCTGTCGATCAGGTCTGGCCCGCGGCCGCGGGGTGCGGGCTGGGGTGCGCCTCGGCTGCCACC
This sequence comes from Cryobacterium sp. TMT2-4, assembly GCF_004402575.1. Taxonomy (NCBI): domain Bacteria; kingdom Bacillati; phylum Actinomycetota; class Actinomycetes; order Micrococcales; family Microbacteriaceae; genus Cryobacterium; species Cryobacterium sp. TMT2-4. The sequence continues at coordinate 170,650 of NZ_SOGE01000001.1, forward strand.
CGGGTTCGGGGGACGCCCGCCCGAGGACGTAGCGTTGCTACTTCAGAACCCGAGTCGGGCCGCTTCACAACCGTGAGGCCCCAACGGGTTGACACGGTCGTCCTCTGGGTGGCTGCGTCTGTGCCGTTTTGAGGAAGAAGCCCCATGCCTGAACGCACCACCGCGGTACCCGGAACCTCACCTACCGGGGCCGCAGCCCGAGACTCGCACGCGGATCCGAGCCTTGCTCGCTCGCTGAGTCGGCGGCACATCCAGATGCTCGCCATCGGCGGCACGATCGGAACCGGGCTATTCATGGGCGCCGGCAAGACCATCTCCCTCGCCGGGCCGGCCGTGATCGTCGTCTACATGATCATCGGCTTCATGCTTTTCTTCGTGATGCGGGCCATGGGCGAGATCCTGCTGTCCAAACTGAACTACAAGTCGTTCAGCGACTTTGCCGGTGACCTGCTCGGCCCGTGGGCGAGCTTCTTCACCGGCTGGTCATATTGGGCGTTCTGGGTGGTCACCGGCGTCGCCGACATCGTGGCCATCTCCGGCTACGTCGACGTGCTGGCACCGGGCACGCCGCTGTGGATCCCCGCGCTACTCACTCCGGTTGCGCTGATCCTGCTCAACCTGCCGAGCGTCAAGGCGTTCGGTGAAGCCGAGTTCTGGTTTGCGCTGATCAAGGTCGCCGCCATCGTGGCCCTGATCGGAACCGGCCTGGTAATGATCATTACGCACTTCACCTCCCCGTCGGGTGCCGTGGCCGGCTTCGAGAACATCTGGAACGACGGCGGGATGTTCCCGCACGGCGTCGCCGGCTTCGTGCTCGGCTTCCAGATCGCCATCTTCGCCTTCGCCGGAATCGAGCTTGTCGGCACCGCGGCCGCGGAGACGAGGGACCCGGAGAAGAACTTGCCCCGAGCCATCAACACCATTCCGCTGCGGCTGCTGCTCTTCTACGTGGGTGCCCTGGTGATCATCATGTCGGTCAACCCGTGGCGCACCATCGACCAAGGCAGCAGCCCTTTCATCGGCATGTTCGCCCTCGCCGGGCTGGGGGTCGCGGCCATCGTCGTCAACCTGGTCGTGCTCACCTCCGCCGCCTCGAGTGCCAACTCCGGCATCTACTCGACCTCCCGGATGGTCTACGGCCTCGCGCAGGACGGCAATGCCCCGAAGACCTTCGGCACGCTGAGCAGCCGCAAGGTGCCGAGGAACGCCCTGCTGTTCTCCTGCATATTCCTGCTGGCCGGGCTGGTGCTGCTGTACACGGGTGATTCCTTCATGGGCGCTTTCACGCTTGTCACCTCGGTGGCATCTGTGCTGACGATGTTCGTCTGGTCCATCATCATGGTCAGCTACCTCGCCTTCCTGCGCCGCCGTCCCCACCTGCACGCCGCCTCGAAATACAGGATGCCGGGCGCTCGGTTCATGCCCTGGGTCGTGCTGGCGTTCTTCGCCTTCATGCTCTGGGCCCTGGGCCAGGCTGACGACACGCGCCTCGCGCTGGTCGTGGCCCCGGTCTGGTTTCTGGCCCTCGGCGCCGCGTGGTACGTCAACCGCAAGGCGCCGCTGCAGCAGGCCCGGATCGTGGAGTGGAAGGCCGACGTTCAAGCAGAGAAGGCCACGCTCGTCCGGCGCTAGATCCGCGGCCGCCGCGACCAGCGGTCTGCCTTCATCGCGAGGTGCAGTTCCAGCCGCACCTGGCCGCCCAGCGGGTCAGCGCCGATCAGGGTGCGGATCTTCGCCAGCCGGTTGTAGATGCTGCTGCGGTGCAGGTGCAGGGCCGCCGCGACATCCTGAACCGACCCGTCGGTGTCGTAGAGCAGTTCCAGCATCGGAAGCAACTCGTGGTTGTCGTCGAAGTCCCGCAGCTCGGTGAAGTAGACCGATTCCACGGGGGAAAGGTTGCGGCTGCTGGCCGCGAGGAACTGGTAGACGCCGATCTGGCGGAAATCGGCGATGGTGCCCAACCGAGCGTCGACGGCGGCGGCCTGCACCGCTTTGCGGGACTGGATGTAGGCATCCGGGAACCGTCTGAGATCGGTGAACACCTCGCTGAAGCCCATCAGGTCGGGGCGTTCGGGGGTGCCGCCGCGCCGGGCGAGTTCGTACCGATAGCGGTGAAGCATCTCGGTGTGTGCCACCTTGCCCGCTGAATCGCGCAGCAGCACAACCGCGTGGGTCTCGGTGCCGGCGCTGAACCGGGCCGCGTCGATGCCGACCGTGGCGTGCAGCGCCGAGATCCGCTGGAGCAGAACGCCGGCGGCGAAATCGGGCGTGGCGTCGCCGCCGTCGGCCTGCTCGACGGGGCGGGGCATCAGGGTGGCGAGATGCCACGGGCCGGTCCCATGAATCTGCGGCCAGCCCGCGATCTCCTCGATGGCGGATGTCTCCGCCTGGCAGGCCGCCAGGAATAGGGCCTCACGTTGCCGGCGGTGCTCGGATTCGGCGGTGTTGCTGTCGAGCAGGGTCTCGGCCAGCCGGTCCAGCTGGCCGCGCACGGCGGGTAGCTCACGGAGGATCGCCTCCGGGGATTCGTCGTGCGACCCCTGCATCGCCCACAGGTAGCCGACCCGGAACCCCCGCACCATCAGCGGCACACAGACGCGGCCGAGCATGCCCAGCGCGGCGTTGGCGGGGACGGCGACGGGACGGACCGCTGTGCTGATTCCGTGCTGCAACTGCCAGGCGCTGACGTCGGCGGGCACCCTCTTGCTCAACAGGAAATTGACCCGCACGCTGTCGGCGAGCGGCTGGTCCCGGCTGTACGCCAGCAGGCCTCCGTCGAGATCCTCGAGCGAGAGGGCGCGGTCAAGGCCGGCCGCGAGGTGTTCGACCAGGTCTTCGATTTCCGCGGTTCTCATTGGCTCAATGTTAGGGGGCCGGAGCAGGCCGGAAACGGACATCAGGCGACGCTTGCCGGGTTGACGCGCGACAACTGTCGAGTGACAAAGCGGTTCTTCATTTCGGTAACCGGTGCGGTCCGGAGCGAAGCCGACCGGGATCACCAGGAAAACCCCTGAACGCAAGGCTTATTTATGCTGCGGTGGAGCCGTTGTCGGCATCGGTCTCCGCCGCTGGACCTCAGGCCCGACGGCGGCGTGCGGTTCGGGCCGAATTGGTGGATTTAGTCTTGACCCCGCTGCGGTTCACTGTCGAAAGTGGCGCCGCAGCCCCCTGTCACAAGTTCAATTGAGCAGTACTGAGCAACGGAGTCGGCCATGATCATCGGTGTACCCAAGGAAATCAAGAACAACGAATTCCGCGTAGCCATCACAGCCTCGGGCGTGCACGAGTTCCTGGCCGCCGGTCACACCGTGTTGGTCGAAAAGGGTGCCGGCCTCGGATCGCACATCACCGACGACGAGTACCACGTGGCCGGCGCCGAGCTGGTCGACTCCGCCGACGAGATCTGGGCCCGCGCCGACATGGTGATGAAGGTTAAGGAACCGGTCGCTTCCGAGTACCAGCGCTTCCGCGAGGGTCTGATCCTCTTCACCTACCTGCACCTGGCCGCCGAGCCCGACCTCACCCGCGCCCTCGCCGAAGCCGGCGTCACCGCCATCGCCTACGAGACGGTGCAGACCGCCAACCGCGCGCTGCCGCTGCTGGCCCCGATGAGCGAGGTGGCCGGCCGACTGGCCGTGCAGGTCGGCGCGCAGTCCCTGATGGCCCCGGCCGGCGGCAAGGGCGTGCTGCTCGGCGGCGTGCCCGGGGTGCGCCCCGCGAAGGTCGTCGTGCTGGGCGCCGGCGTCGCCGGCACCAACGCGGCCGCCATGGCAATGGGCCTCGGCGCCGACGTCACGATCCTCGACATCAACATCGACCGGCTGCGCCAGCTCGACGCGCAGTACCAGGGCCGGCTGAAAACCGTCGCGTCCAACTCCTACGAGATCGAGAATGCCGTGACGGATGCCGACCTGGTCATCGGCTCCGTGCTGATCCCGGGCGCCAAGGCCCCGAAGCTGGTCACCAACGCTCTCGTGGCGCGCATGAAGTCCGGCTCTGTGCTGGTCGACATTGCCGTGGACCAGGGCGGCTGCTTCGAGGACACCCACGCGACCACGCACGAAAACCCGACCTACCGCGTTCACAACTCGATCTTTTACTGCGTCGCCAACATGCCCGGCGCCGTGCCGAACACGTCGACTTACGCGCTGACCAACGTCACCCTGCGGTACGCCCTCTCACTGGCCAACCTTGGCGTGAAGGCGGCGCTCGAGCGCGATGACGCCTTGGCCCTCGGCCTGAACGTCGCCGCCGGAGCGGTCACGAACCGTTCCGTGTCCGAAGCCCACGGCCTGCCGCTGGCCGACTGGCGCGAGCTCGTCACCGCGTAGCGCCGCGAGCGTTCCTGGCCTGCCGCCGGTCGAGCAACCGGTGGTCGGGCTCGTCGAGAAGCGGCGACCCGACGTCCGGAGGCTCCCGTTCGGCGCTCGAGCTCGTCGAGACCCGGTGCGCCACCCCGCGCTAACTTCGGAGATTTTCGCAAGACGCCGCTCAGCCGGGCGCGAAAACCGGGGTTTCCCGAAAATCTCCGAGATTACGTCACGATGGATGCCCGTTGCGGGCACTGCGACGCTGCGGCGCCCGTTAGCTTAGCGGGGCGCCGGAACAGCCGTCCCCGTCAGGCGCTGCACCAGGGCGAGGGAGTGGTGCAGTAACTCGCCGGGGCTGCCGGTGAAGCCGCCGGAGAACCACTTCTGCATCGAGTAGCGCATGACACTGCCCGCGAGGGCGACGACCATTCTGGCCTCGTCGGCCAGATCGGGGGTGCCCGTCTCGGTGCGCCCCTGGACGTGGAAGCGGTCGAGGACCAGCTGCACCAGATGCTCCTCCAGCTCCGCGATGCGGGACGTCTCCCCGGTGAGGAGTTCCGGGGTGCGCTCGATCAGCACCCTGCGGCTACGGAGAAGTTCCGTGTCGGGGGAGTGGTCGGCCACGGCGGCAGCGATCATTTCGACGAGGTCGCCCAGCACGTCCCGGCCGGTGCCGTGCACGAACGCCTGGTGCTCGGCATCCGTCGGCTGAGGCGGCGCGCCGCCGAGGAACGCGCCGTCCTTCGTGCCGAAGTAGTTGAAGAAGGTGCGCGGCGAGACCACGGCCGCCTCGCAGATCATGTCGACCGTCACCCGGTCGTAGCCGTGCTCGAGCGCCAGCGAGATGGCGGCCCGCTCCAGCGCCGACTGGGTGGCCGCGCGCTTGCGGGCGCGCAGCCCCAGGTCGGCGGCGGGGCCGGCCGGACCGGGGCCGTTCGGGCCCGCACCGCTCGGGCCCGTGCTACTCATACCGCAGGGCGTCGATCGGGTTCTGCCGCGCCGCGGCCCGGGCGGGCAGGGTACCGGCCAGGAAGGCGATCAACATGACGACGCCGATGATGATGGCGATCGAACTCGGCGCGAACTGCACGACCTGAAGTCCGGGCAGGTTCTCGAACACGGTCGTAGCGAGGATGTTGCTGATCACCGAACCGACGCCCACCGCAACGAGCGCGCCCAGGGCGCTGCCCAGGAAGCCGATGAAGACGGCCTCGGTGCTGAACAGAGCGTAGACACGGCCGCCGTTCATGCCCATAGCCTTCATCAGCCCGATCTCCCGGGTGCGTTCCTGCACGCTCATCAGCAGCGTGTTGATGATGCCGAAGCCGGCGGCGATCAGCGCGATCACGGCGAAGGCGTTGAGCACGCCGATGATGACGTTGATCACGGTTTCGAACGAGCCGATCTGGTCCGCGACGGTCTGCGAGGCGTAGCCCTGGTCGGCGAGGTCGGCCTTGATCGCGACGATCTCCTCGTCGGAGGCGTCCAGGTCGAACCGGGCGGTCGCACTGGCGTAGCTCTGTGGTGCCCCGGCGGGGGTGCCGGCGAGTTCGACGTCGTGCAGCCGGTCCGTCAGCGGCTGGTTGAGGCCGGCCCCAGCGCCAAGGATGGTCTCGTTCTGCACGCCGACGATGGTGGCCGGAACCTGCTGCGGGGTGCCCGCGAAATCAGTGATGCCGATGGAGACGGTCTGGCCGATGGCCGACTCCGGGGTACTGAAGCCCAGCGCGTCGAGGTAGGTGGTCGGCAGCAGAAGCTGGTCGGTGGCGCTCTCGTTGTCCAGTTGAGCCCCGGCCGCCAGGTCGGCCGTGGTGAGGGTGGCGGGCGCGTTCACGGTCAGCTCGAACTTTCCGCTGCCGTCGTACTCAATGAAGTCGGGCGTCACCTGCACCGCCGGGTCGACGCCGAGGATGCCGCTGGTGGCCTTGATCGTGTCGAGATCGGCGTCGGTGAGCGCCTGGATGGTGCTACCGGGGCGCGAGCCGTTGCCCAGGCTGATCGTGGTGGCCTTCTCCGGGTCATACGCCGCCGGTCCGTCGCTCTCCGTCGCCGCGGCGTCGTCGGTCTTGGAGACCGTGAGCACATCCGCCGCACCGATCGCCGAGACCTGGCTGTTGATGTAGCTCGTCACCCCGGTGCCGATGCCGCTGGTGATGGTGAGCGTGAACGCGCCGATGAAGATGGCGATGACGGTCAGGCCGGTGCGGAGCTTGCTGCGAAAACTGTTCGCGATCGCGGATGTGATGATGTCGACGAATTTCATGCGCGCGCTCCCTCGGGCTTCGAGATGGCTTCAGGAGATCTGGTGATGTCCTCGATCCCGTCCCGGATGAAGATCTGGCGGTCGCAGCGGGCAGCGAGATCGATGTCGTGGGTGACGATGATGAGCGTGATGCCCTTGTCCTTATTGAGGGAGAAGAGGATGTCCTCGACGACGGCTCCGGTTGCCGTGTCGAGGTTGCCGGTCGGTTCGTCCGCGAAGATCACCTTCGGGTTGTTGACCAGGGCCCGGGCGATGACCGCGCGCTGCTTCTGCCCGCCGGAGAGGTTCATGGCCTTGTTCTTCGCCTTGTCGGCCAGCTCCAACTGCTCCAAGGCCTTCATTCCGCGCGCCCTGCGCGCCTTCGGGCTGACCCCGGCTATCTTCAGGGGGAGCACGACATTCTCGAGCACACTCGCATTGGCGGTGAGGAAGAACTGCTGGAAGACGAACCCGAAGTCCTGGTTGCGAAGCCGGTTCACCTCCTTGCCCTTGAGCTTCTTCGCATCCGTTCCCTCGACCAGCAGCGCGCCGCTGTCCGGGGCGTCCAGCAGCGCCAACAGGTGCATGAGCGTGGACTTGCCGGACCCGCTCTTGCCGACGATGGCGACGGATTCACCGGCGCGGATGTCGACGGAGACTCCCTTGAGCGCGTCGAAACGGTTCGCCCCGCTCCCATAGGACTTGCCGATGTTCTGGGCCGAGAGAACGGGAACAGTCATAGGGGCAGCATCCTTCGGGGGAGAAGTCATCGGGTCGCACGTGTGCAGAGCCATCAAAATTACAGTAGCTGCACCGATGCCGCGTCAGCTGGGTGCGCCCTGTGCAGGGGCGGTGCATCCCTTCTTTGGTTTTTGGGCCGGACAAAGCGGGGCCCGGATCAGTGGATCCAGGCCCCGCGGCCTATCGGTTCTCGGTCAGCGCCCCATTCTCAGGCGGCGGACCAGCCAGACGGTTGCCCCTGCCAGGACCAATCCGATCAGGACCATGATCCCGGGAGCCGAGCGATGGAAGCTCAGCGTCTCGGCGCCATCGGCCAGCTTGCCTGAACCCGCGGCCACCTTGGCATAGCCGGCGCTCAGCTCGGCGGTGCCGGCGGCGAGCGTGTTCGCACCGTCGAGGAGCGTCCCGGATCCGTCCGACACCTTCTCGGTGCCCTCGGCCAGGGCAGTGGACCCGGTTTCGAGCGCAGTGGTGCCGGCGACCAGCGTGGACGCCCCCGCCGCGAGGGTCTGCGTGCCGTCGGTCAATGACCCGGCGCCGACCGAGATGCGGGTTGCGCCGTCGGCGAGACTCACAGCGCCAGTTGCCAGGGTCGTCGCTCCCGTGAACAACGACGAGGCGCCGGCGGCTACTCGGCTGGTGCCGCCCTGGAGGGAGCTTGCACCGGTGGAAACCACGCTGGTGCCGGCCGCAACCCGTTCGGAACCGGCGGTGAGGGCCCGCGTACCGACCTGGAGTTCCGAGGCCCCCGTCGCGACGGCACCTGTCCCCGCGGCCACCGCGGCAGCTCCGCCGGACACCTGGGCCGCGCCGGCGGCGAGGGTTGTGAGCCCGTCGCGCAGTTCTGCGGATCTCGTCTGGAGCACCGCAGTGCCCTCGCTCAGGGGCGTCAATCCGTCGCGGAGGACGGCCGAACCGTCCCGAAGGGCAACAGCCCCGGACTCAACCCCCGTGGTGCCCGTGTGCAGGCTGGAGGCGGCGGAGCTCAGCCCCTGGAGAGTGGCCAGAAGGGCGTCCGGGGTGATCGTGTCCGCCTCGACCTGGTCGGCCAGGGTGGCGAGTGCGGCATCCAGCCTCGTGGCTCCCGCAGCGACTCTGCGGGCTCCGTCGCTGAGCTCGGTCGCCCCCAGCGCGAGGGCCTCGGCGCCGCGCCGGGCCTGGTTCGTGCCCTGGGCGGCGGATGCCGTTCCAACGGCGAGCAGGACCGAGCCGTCGCGAGCCGTCCTGGCGCCGAGGGCAGCCTGGCCGGCGCCGGTGGCCAGGGTTGCCGCACCCGCGGCAACCTGCGTTGCGCCGGCGGAGACTTTCATGGCGCCGGTCCCTGTTGTGGCGACGCCGGCGGCGAGAGTCGCCGCACCGGTCGCAGCAGCTCCGGCACCGGCGGCGAGAGCGCTCGCTCCGCTGGCGGCGGTGGCGGCGCCGGCGGACAGCGTCTCCGCGCCCCGTGCGGCCGATTCGGCGCCGAGCACCAGCCTGGTGCTGCCGCTGACGCTCGTGAGTGCTCCGTCGAGGAGGGTGCCGGCGCCGGCCGAAGCGTTCGCCGCACCTGTCGCCAGGCTGATGGCGCCCGTGTTGGCCCGGGTCGCCCCGGCCTGGAGGTCGGTCGCACCGGCGGCCGCGGCGGCCGCGCCCTCCGACAGCGTCTCGGCGCCCACGGCGAGTTGTGCCGCGCCGCCGGTGACTTTCAGGGAGCCGGTTTCCACCGTGACGGCTCCGGTGGAGAGTTCTCCGGCGCCGCTGGCCAGCCGCCCGGTGGTCAGGAAGAAGAACGTCAGCAGCATGACCAGCATGAGGCTGAGCCCGGCCACAGTGGAGCGAATGCCAATGGTGCCTGGGCGGGATAGTGCACGGTCAGATCTCGTCATTGAGGCTCCTTGAAAGACGTGAGCAGGCATGCGAGCATGCCGGAACTCGCATGGTGTGGTGTGCGGTGCGCGGTCAGACTCCGACGTCACGGCCGGTGGTTCACGGCCGTGCGGCACGGTGGCGCGCCGAAGTGACACGACCGTAGCAGTGGGGAGAAGCCACGAACCGAAGCCCGGAAAAGTTCGGGGCCAGGGCTAACGCATTCCGCGCTGACTATATATCGTTTGTGGGATTCCTACAGGGCTACCCCCCGAAAGGAGCGTCAAACATCACAGGTCAAGGGACTCGTTCGGCTCGAGCGGGAAGAACTCGCCGCCGTTCTGCTCGGTGGCCCACTGAATCCGGGCGTTGGACAGTTCCTTGCCACCCCGGGAGAGTCCCATTTCGTGGGTGGGGAAGGTGCGGCGCGGCTCGAGGGCCAGCACGTAGTCCATCACCTCGCTGATCTTGAGCCAGGGCGCGCCGGCCGGAACGGCGAGGGTCTGCACTGTCACGCCTTCCGGAATCGCAAACGAGTCACCGCCGTAGTAGAGCTCCTCGTCGACGAGTACGCCGAGGTTGTCGATCACCGGGATCGTTTTGTGGATGATGGCGTGCGTGCCGCCGAAGAAGCGCAGCCGAAACGGCCCGGCCTCCACGGTGTCGCCCGCGCTGACGACGGTCACGGGATAGCCGGCGGCGGCGGCCGCGACCCCGGCCGGGGCAAAGATCGCCACGTCGGGGTTCAGGGCGATGATGCGGTCCAGCTGTTCCGGGGTCCAGTGGTCGGGGTGCTCGTGGGTGAGCACGACGGCGACAGCTCGGGCGGTGTCGGTGAGCGGGCTCGTGAACGAGCCGGGATCGATGAATAACTTCTGGCCGGCCTTGTCAAGAATCAAAGCCGCGTGCTCGAGTTTCGTCAGTTTCATGGATTGAGCTAATACCCAATCCCAGAGCGCTGCAAGCTGAGACCATACTGGAGCGGTGCCTCCATGTCTTCACCTCGTCGTCGCCATCAACGCCGCCGCCGCTTTCGGTCGCCGCAGGGACGTCGGCCCTCGGGTTGCCCAGGCCCTGGTCGTGGCCGGCCACCAGGTGACCAGTCTGAGCGCCCCCAGCTTCGACGCGCTTCGCCGCGACGTCCAGGGCGCACTGGTGTCGCGGGTCGACGCGCTCGTGGTCGTCGGCGGCGACGGGATGGTCAGCCTTGGCACCAACCTCCTGGCCGGTACGAGTCGATTCCTGGCCATTGTGCCGTGCGGCACGGGCAACGACCTCGCGCGCGGGCTGGGGATCCCGGTCGACGACACGGATGCTGCCATCCGTCACCTGCTCGATGCCCTCACCCGCCCGCCGCGGGCCATAGACGCCGCCCGGGTGCGGTGCGGCGACACGACGATCTGGTTCGCGGGCGTGCTTTCGGCCGGGTTCGACGCCGTGGTCAACGAACGGGCCAACCGGATGCGCCGGCCCCGCGAGAAGAGCCGCTACACCCTGGCCATCCTGCTGGTGCTGACGACGTTTCGGCCCATCTCCTACCGGCTGACCGTCGACGGCCGGCCACGCCGGATGCGGGCCATGCTGATCTCCGTAGCCAACAACGTGTCGATCGGCGGCGGCATGCGCGTCGTTCCGGGTGCGGTGATCGACGACGGCCTGCTGGACCTCTTCATCGTGGCCCCGCTGTCGCGGGCGGGTTTCCTCCGCGTCTTCCCGAAGGTATTCTCGGGCACGCATACAACCCTGCCGCAGGTGGAAATCACCCGGTGTTGCAGCATCTGGATCGACGCCGACCGGGTCGCCGCCTACGCCGACGGGGAGAGGGTCGGGGCGATGCCGGTGCAGGTCGACGTGGTACCCAAAGCCCTGCTCGTGCACGCCTGAGCCGCTCAGTTTGGTTTTAGCTATCGGCGTGTGGCATATTAGGTGAGTTGCAAAACGGCCCCATCGTTTAGCGGCCTAGGACATCGCCCTCTCACGGCGGTAACGCGGGTTCGAATCCCGCTGGGGTCACACCAGCCCGGTTTCCTTCTTTTCGAGGGGCACCGGGTGTCTTATTTAAGCGAGACCCCGGTAGACTCCACGGAGTGAAGGGGAGTATCCCCGTGCCCGTTTCGGGCACCTCGCCGTGAACGTCAACACGGGCCGCGGCGCAGGGGCCCGACACGGCGGTATCGATCCATCGATACGGGAGAGACTCTCAGGTTTCCTGCTGCCTCCAGCATCCCCTTCATTGAAAGGCTCTACGCGCATGGAAATTGCTCTCCCGCTCTGGTTTGAGATTGGGTCGCTCGTCGTCCTGACGCTCATCCTGGTTGCCGACCTCCTCATCGTCTTCAAGCGGCCGCACGTGCCCTCGATGCGCGAGGCCAGCCTGTGGGTTGCCTTCTACGTGGGACTGGCCCTGATCTTCGCCCTGCTGATGTTGGTCCTGGGCGACGCCGAGCACGCGGGGCAGTTCCTCGCCGGCTGGCTCACGGAGTACAGCCTCAGCATCGACAACCTGTTCGTTTTCGTCATCATCATGGCGAGGTTCTCGGTGCCCCGGAAGTACCAGCAGGAGGTGCTGATCGTGGGCATCATCATCGCGCTGGTGCTGCGCGGCATCTTCATCCTGCTCGGAGCCCAGCTGATCGAGAACTTCAGCTGGATCTTCTACATTTTCGGCGCGTTCCTTCTCTACACGGCCGTGCACCAGGCGGTCGCAAAAGAGCCCGACGTGGACGAGGCCGACAACGGGCTGATCCGTTTCCTGCGCCGACACATGAACATCTCGTCGACCTTCGACGGTTCGAAGTTGCGCACCCTGGTCGACGGCAAGAAGGTCTTCACCCCCATGCTGATCGTGCTCCTCGCGATCGGCACCACCGACCTGGTCTTCGCCCTCGACTCCATCCCGGCGATCTTCGGCATCACGCAGAGCCCCTTCATCGTGTTCACCGCGAACGTGTTCGCCCTGATGGGGCTGCGTCAGCTGTACTTCCTGCTGGGCGGGCTGCTCGAACGCCTCGAATACCTCAATTACGGGATCGCATTCATCCTGTTCTTCATCGGCGTCAAGCTTGTCTTCCATGCCCTGCACAACAATGAGGTCTTCTTCATCAACGGCGGCGAGGGCGTGGGCTGGGCTCCGGAGATCGACACCTGGACTTCTCTCGGGGTGATCGTGGTTTCCATGGCCGTGGCCACCATCGCCAGCCTGATCAAGGCTCGGCGGGATGCTCGCCGGCGCGGTCACACCCTCGCCGAGGAGATCCCCCACTTCGTCGAGGAGTGACATTCGCCGACGTGCCTCGCACGCACTCGAACACAGGAGCTGACGTGGTCTCGCAGAGTGAGAGCGAACTGGTGCTCCCCGCAACCCGTGCGCGGTTCGTGTTCAGTGCCCGGAGCGACGTCGGCCGCGAGCGCAAGGTCAACGAGGACAGCTTCCTGGCCCAGGCCCCGGTCTTCCTGGTCGCCGACGGCATGGGTGGTCATGCCCAGGGCGACGTGGCCAGCCAGACAGTCGTGCGGGTCTTCGAGGAACACATCGCCTGCGACGCACCTTCGACCCCGGAACGCGTGCTCGACGCCATCCACTCGTCGAACGATGCGGTGCGCGACCTCAGCGCCGTCGACGACTACGGCACCGCGGTGTCCGGTACGACGCTGTCGGGCATCGCGTTCGTCGACGCCGGCGACGACGTCGGCTTCCACTGGATGGCCTTCAACGTCGGCGACTCGCGGGTCTACACCTGGGACGGGCACACGTTGGCGCAGCTGAGCGTCGACCATTCCGCTGTGCAGGAGATGGCCGACGCGGGTCTCATTTCCAGTGACGAGGCGGAGCAGCATCCGGAACGCAACGTGATCACCCGCGCGATCGGCGCCGACGAGTCCGTGGACGCCGACGTGTGGCTGCTACCGGCGTCCGGGCGGCACACGTTCCTGATCTGCTCCGACGGACTGACCAAGGAACTCGGCGCGGCCGAGATCGCGAAGATCCTGGCATCCTATGACGGTGATAGCTTGCCCAGCCGGTCCCGCGCAGACGTGCTTGTCGACGCGGCTCTGGCCCACGGCGGACACGACAACGTGACGGTCGTCTATGTGGAGTCGGAACTGGGCAACCCCGAGCAGGACGACACCGCCGACACGGGCGAAGCAGCGCGCCACAGATAGAGTGACGTCGTGGACACAGCGGAAAGCACCCTCGAATGAGGGGCGTCAGGCAAAGCTCGCACACGCACAGTGTTAGTCTGTCAGGGTGCTGCTGCGTCGACTCCCTCTTCCCTGCCGCGACGAGTCCCAGTTCTGAGGCCTCTCTCGTCGTGGAGTTTCTGGTTGGCTGCATACCCATCGTTGAGGAAGACGCACACACATGACTGACGCACCACTGCTGGAAGAACGTCCGCGTACTCTGGCCGAAAAGGTTTGGGACAAACACCTCGTCGCCAAGGGCGAAGACGGCACGCCCGACCTGATCTACGTCGACCTGCACCTCGTGCACGAGGTCACCAGCCCGCAGGCCTTCGACGGGTTGCGCTTGGCCGGACGCCCTCTGCGCCGCCCCGATCTCACCATCGCCACGGAAGACCACAACACGCCGACCCTGGCGATCGACCGGCCCATCGCCGACCTCACCAGCCGCACCCAGATCGAGACGTTGCGGCGCAACTGCGAGGAATTCGGCATTCGCCTGCACTCGCTCGGCGACATCGAGCAGGGCATCGTGCACGTCGTCGGACCGCAGCTGGGCCTGACCCAGCCGGGCATCACCGTCGTCTGCGGCGACTCGCATACCTCCACCCACGGCGCCTTCGGGGCCATGGCGCTCGGCATCGGCACAAGCGAGGTAGAGCACGTGATGGCCACCCAGACTCTGCCTCTGACACCCTTCAAGACCATGGCGATCACCGTCGACGGCACTCTCCGCCCCGGCGTGACGGCCAAGGACATCATCCTCGCCGTGATCGCGAAGATCGGCACCGGCGGTGGCCAGGGCTACGTGCTCGAATACCGCGGCAGCGCCATCCGCGCCCTGTCCATGGAGGGTCGCATGACCATCTGCAACATGTCGATCGAGGCCGGCGCCCGCGCGGGCATGGTGGCCCCGGATGCGATCACCTACGACTACCTTCAGGGTCGCGCACACGCCCCGGAAGGCCAGGATTGGCTCGACGCGGTCGGCTACTGGGACACCCTCGCCACCGACGACGGCGCTGTGTTCGACGCCGAGGTGCTGCTCGACGCCGACACTCTCGAACCCTTCGTGACCTGGGGCACCAACCCCGGGCAGGGCGTGTCCCTGAGCGATACCGTGCCGGACCCGTCCGGAATCATCGACGCCAACGAGCGCTCGGCCGCCGAACGCGCCCTCGAGTACATGGACCTGGCGGCTGGCACCCCGATGAAGGAGATCCGGGTAGACACCGTCTTCCTCGGCTCCTGCACCAACAGTCGGGTCGAGGACCTGCGCGCCGCCGCCAACATCATCCAGGGCCATAGCCTGGCCCCCGGCGTGCGGATGCTGGTGGTGCCCGGTTCTGCGCGGGTGCGCATCGAGGCCGAGGCGGAGGGCCTCGATAAGATCTTTACCGACTTCGGCGCCGAATGGCGCTTCGCCGGCTGTTCGATGTGCCTCGGCATGAACCCCGACCAGCTCGCTCCCGGCGAGCGGTGCGCTTCCACGAGCAACCGCAATTTCGAGGGCCGTCAGGGCAAGGGCGGGCGCACGCACCTCGTCTCCCCGCTGGTCGCGGCGGCGACCGCCATCCGCGGTACGCTTTCGAGCCCGTGGGACCTGGTCCAGGATGGAGACGAGTAAGTAATGGAAAAGTTCACAACCGTCACGGGCATCGCGCTTCCACTGCGCCGCTCCAACGTCGACACCGACCAGATCATCCCCGCCGTCTACCTCAAGCGCGTCACCAAGACCGGCTTCGAAGACGCCCTCTTCGCCCGCTGGCGCGCCGACCCCGACTTCGTACTCAACAATCCGGCCTACGAGGGTGCCCGCGTGCTCGTGGCCGGCGCCGACTTCGGCACCGGCTCCTCGCGGGAGCACGCCGTATGGGCGCTACGCGACTACGGCTTCGACGTGGTCCTCAGCCCCCGCTTCGGCGACATCTTCCGCGGCAACTCCGGCAAGCAGGGTCTGCTCGCCGGCCAGATCTCCGAGGCCGACGCCCAGCGCCTGTGGGACATCATCGAGGCCTGTCCCGGAGTCGAACTGACGGTCGACCTCGTGTCGAGGACCGCCCGCGTGGGCGGCCTCACCGTTCCGTTCGAGATCGATGACTATACCCGGTGGCGCCTCCTCGAGGGCCTCGACGACATCGGACTCACCCTGCGCGATGAAGCGCGGATCGCAGAATTCGAATCCCACCGGGAGCCATGGCGGCCCCGCACTCTCCCCGCAAGGCAGGTACGTTTGTGAGCACCATCAGCGAAAACACCCAGGACCGTGAAGACGACCAGAACCGGTCGGACGCGCAGAACCGCGAGAACGCCCAGAACTGGGGCGCGGCCGTCGGGCTGCAGGGCGACCGGATCACCATCCGCGGCGGCATCCCCCTGGTCGGCCGGATCGAACTGAAAGGCGCGAAGAACCTGGTCACCAAGGCCATGGTCGCGGCCCTTCTCGGTGAGAGTCCCAGCACGCTCAAAAACGTGCCGAACATCAGCGACGTGCGCATCGTGCGCCAGCTGCTCGAAGTGCACGGCGTCAAGGTCACCGACGGCGCCGAGCCCGGCGAACTGCTGCTCGACCCGGTCGACGTCGAGAGCGCGCATTTCGCGGCGATCGACGCGTACGCCGGTTCCTCGCGCATCCCGATCCTGTTCTGCGGCCCTCTGCTGCACCGCCTCGGGGAGGCGTTTATCCCCGATCTGGGCGGCTGCCGCATCGGCGACCGCCCGATCGACTACCACCTGGACGTGCTGCGCAAGTTCGGCGCCGTCGTCGAGAAGCAGCCCAACGGCATCCGGATGTCCGCGCCCAACGGGCTCAAGGGCACCAAGGTATCCCTGCCCTACCCGAGCGTCGGCGCGACCGAGCAGGTACTCCTGACCGCCGTGCGCGCGGAGGGCATCACCGAGCTCAAGGGCGCGGCGATCGAGCCCGAGATCATGGATCTCATCAACATCCTGCAGAAGATGGGCGCCATCATCACGGTCGACACCGACCGGGTGATCCGGATCGAGGGCGTCGAGCGCCTCGAGGGCTACAACCACCGCGCCCTGTTCGACCGGAACGAGGCGGCCAGCTGGGCGGCAGCGGCCCTGGCCACCGACGGCGACATCTTCGTCGGTGGCGCACGCCAGCCCGAGATGTTGACGTTCCTGAACGTGTTCCGCAAGGTCGGCGGGGCGTTTGACATCGAAGACGACGGCATCCGTTTTTACCACCCGGGCGGCGACCTCAAGCCCGTCATCATCGAGACGGATGTGCACCCCGGCTTCATGACGGATTGGCAGCAGCCGCTCGTGATCGCCTTGACCCACGCGCACGGCGTCTCGATCGTGCACGAGACCGTCTACGAGCAGCGCTTCGGCTTCGTGGACGCTCTCGTCGAGATGGGCGCCACCATTCAAATCCACCGGGAATGCCTCGGCGGGCACCCCTGCCGGTTCGGCCAGCGCAACTTCAACCATTCGGCCGTGATCACCGGGCCGACGAAACTGACCGGCGCCGACATCGAGGTTCCCGATTTGCGCGGCGGCTTCAGCCACCTGATCGCGGCGCTGACCGCGAAGGGAACCTCCACCGTCAGCAACGTCGGAATCATCAGCCGCGGCTACGAGAACTTCATCACCAAGCTTCAACTGTTGGGGGCTGACTTCGATCTCGAAGGATAATGGGGCTGTGCCAGCATCCGATCCAGCGTCCGTGTCCGATCCAACGCCCCAGACCCACATCTCCCGTGACGTCGTGAACCCCGGGCGGGAGCGTTCGGAGACCCGGCGGCCATCCGTGTTCTGGGTGCTGGCGATGATGATCCTTCCGGTGATCAATCTCGCCGTGCGGTACAAGGTCACCGACGCCGCGAAGTTCCCCCGTTCCGGGGCGTTTGTGATGGCGCCCAACCACTTCAGCGAGATTGACCCGCTTCTGATGGGGGTAATGAGCTGGAATATGGGGCGCGCGCCCCGGTTCATGGCGAAGGCATCCGTCTTCAAAATCCCGGTGATCGGGTGGCTGCTGCACAAGTCGGGACAGATCCCGGTGCAGCGCGGCGGCAGCGTGCGCGGCAGCGAGCCCGTGAAGGCGGCCGAGCGACTGGTCGAACGTGGCCAGATGGTCGTCGTCTACCCGGAGGGGTCGCTGACCCGGGACCCCGCGCTGTGGCCGATGCGTGGCAAGACCGGCGCTGTGCGGATCGCTCTCGAGCAGGGTATCCCGATCGTGCCGGTGGCCCACTGGGGAGCGCAGGCGATCATGCCGCGCTACTCGAAGCGGCTGAACCTATTCCCGCGCAAGACCGTGCTGGTCAAGATCGGTGACCCGCTCGACCTGGCGCAGTTCCGGGGCCGCAACCTCGACCCGGCGACGCTCAACGAGGCCACCACGCTCGTCATGGCCGCCATCACCCAGTTGCTCGAAGATCTTCGGGGTGAGACGGCGCCGTCCAAGCGCTGGAACCCGACCGAGCACGATCAGAAAGAGACCGGCCGTTTTGAAGCCTAAGGTTCAGCCAGGCAAACGGGTGGCCGTTCTCGGTGCCGGCAGCTGGGGCACCACGTTCGCCAAGATCCTGGCCGACGGCGGGGCCGACGTCGTGCTGTGGGCCCGCCGTCCCGAGCTCGCCCGCGAGATCACCGAGGCCCGGCGCAACAGCGACTACCTGCCCGGCATCAACCTGCCGGAGGGCCTGCGGGCCACCGCGAGGCTCGACCTGGCCCTCGCCGGCGCCGAGCAGGTGTTCGTATCGGTGCCGAGCCAGTCGCTGCGCGAGAACCTGATCCTGGCTGAGCCGTTCCTGGCTCCCGGCGCCATCGTGGTGTCGTTGATGAAGGGCGTCGAGCGCGGGTCCGGCCTGCGCATGAGTCAGATCATCGCCGAGATCCTGCCGATCAACCCCGACCTGATCGCGGCGATCTCCGGACCCAACCTGGCCCTGGAAATCGCCAAGGAACAGCCGACGGCGGCCGTGGTCTCCTCGAACAGCCTCGAGACCGCGCAGGCCGTTGCCATGCTGGCCCGCAACCGCTACTTCCGCTCCTACGTCAACACGGATGTCATCGGCACCGAATTCGGCGGCGTGCTGAAGAACCTCATCGCCGTGGCCATCGGCATCGTCGACGGCGTCGGCTACGGGGAGAACACGAAGGCGTCGATCATCACCCGCGGTCTCGTGGAGATGACCGATTTCGCGGTGGCCTACGGCGCGCATCCGGAAACGCTGGCTGGCCTGGCCGGCCTGGGCGACCTGATCGCGACCTGCCAGTCGCCGCTGTCGCGCAACAACACCGCCGGCCGGCTCCTCGGCCAGGGCTACGGCATCAACGACGTCGTCAAGCAGATGCAGCAGACCACCGAGGGTCTTGCGTCCGTCGGCCCCATTCTCGATCTCGCCCGCGCCAAGGGGGTGGACATGCCCATCGTTGAGCAGGTCCGCCAGGTGCTGGCCGGTACTCTGAAACCGCGGGATCTCGCCCCGCACCTGACCACGGACTCAGCGGAGCCGCAGGGCGAAAGGACGATTGATGACGAACAAGCTCACGGTGGCGCTGCTCTTTGGGGGTCGGTCAAGCGAACATTCGATCAGTTGCGCCACAGCGGGCGGCGTCCTGGCGGCGATTGACCGCGATCGCTACCACGTCATTCCGGTCGGCATCACCCGTGACGGAGCCTTCGTGCTCGAAGCGGATGACCCGGCCCGGTTCACATTGGACGCGGACGAACTGCCGGAGGTCTTCGACAACGGCACCCGCATCCGGTGGCCGGAGAGCAGCCTCAGCCGCCAGCTGACCGTCAGTGACGGCGCCGGCTATCGTTCGCTCGGTAACGTCGACCTGGTCTTCCCGATCCTGCACGGCCCGTTCGGCGAGGACGGCACCGTGCAGGGGCTACTCGAACTCGTCGGGCTGCCCTACGTGGGCTCAGGCGTGCTCGCGTCGGCGCTCGGAATGGACAAGCACTTCACCAAGACCGTCTTCCAGCAGGCTGCCCTCCCGGTCGCCCCGTGGCGTACCATCACCGCCGGCGATTGGGCCGAGGCTCCCGGGATGGCGTTCGCGGCGGCCGAGGAGCTCGGGCTGCCCGTGTTCGTGAAGCCGGCTCGTGCAGGGTCGAGCGTGGGCGTGAGTCGGGTGTCGACCCTGGACCAGCTCGCCGAGGCGATGCGGGTTGCTCTGCTCGAGGACAGCAAGGTTCTGATCGAGGCCGGGCTGCGCGGACGCGAACTCGAGATCGCGGTGCTGCAGGGGCGTCCTGGGGAGCCGACGCGGGCATCCGTCGCCGGCGAGGTGCGGGTCACCGGGCGGGACTTCTACGACTTTGCCGCCAAGTACCTCGGTGCGTCCGGCATCGACCTGGTCTGCCCGGCCGACCTCACCTCCGAGGAACTTGCCCAGATGCAGGCCCTGGCCATCCGCGCGTTCGACGCGATCGACGGCGCCGGCCTGGCGCGGGTGGACTTCTTCCTCACCGATGACGGCTGGGTGATCAACGAGATCAACACCATGCCCGGGTTCACCCCCATCTCGATGTTCCCGAGCTGCTGGCTGGCCAGTGGCTTCACCTACCCGCAGTTGATTGATGAGCTGATCGAGGTGGCGATCGCCCACCGCGCCGCGCCGGCCGCGCTGCACCTGGCGGTCTAGCCGCCCAGCCGCGCTCCCGGCGCGGCGATCAGACCTTCTGCACCGTGATGGTCCAGTGGGCGTCCCCGACGCGATCGAAGTGGGTGACCGGGTAGCCGCTCTCCGCCGCCCAGCGTGGCAGGGCGTCCGTCGCTTGCGTGCAGTCGAAGTTGATGGTGAGCTCGTCGCCGAGGTTGAGCTTCTCGATTGCGGCTCCGGCCTCCACGAGCGGGAACGGGCAGACCTGACCGTCGGTCTCAAGTACGTACTGTGCCATGTCGGGCTTCTTTCTCCTGGTTGGCTGCGGGGTTGCTACTGGTTGGCCGGAACGCGAGCGGGGGAGACCCCTACCCGCGCGGACCCGGTGATGAAGAGGCGCGTCGCGGCGCCGGTGCCGATGATCATGAACACCAGCGCCACCCAGCCCTGGAGGCCGAAGGTGGCGGTGTCGACCATGCCGTTGCCGATGGTGCAGCCGCCGGCCAGGCTGGCTCCGACGCCCATCAGCACCCCGCCGAGGATGCTGCGGATGGTGGTGGTGACATCGGGCAGCCGCACCCGGAACTCGCCGCTGCCCTTGGCTGCGATGAACGAGCCGAGCAGGATGCCGATCACCAGGTACACTCCCCAGTCGATCAACTGGGGATCGCCGCGCACGAGGTAGTTGACGATGTTCGAGGACGGCCCGGTGATACCGAGCCCGGACTCGCGCCCGGTTGCCCAGCTGAGCGGCCAGGCGAGGATGGCGAGCGGCGCGATGATCAGGGCGGTGGTGAACGCGCCCCATTTCTTCTCGAACAGGAGATGCCGGATGCCGCTCGTGCGGGCCGGGAGCGACGCGACCGGCAGGGACGACCGCAGCCGCAGGTGGTGTCGGGCGAGCAGGCCGACGCCGGTGACGAGCACCGCGACCAGCACCCACGGTGAGATGCCGAGGACGCCGTGGATGGTGGAAGCCTCCACGGTGATACCGCGCAGCGCCGCGACCGGAGCGGACAGCGCGCCCGTCTTCGAGATGGCGGAGAAGAGGGCGTAGAAGATCAGGGCGAACCAGCTGCCCACCAGACCCTCGCCGGCGCGATAGTAGGTGCCCGTGGCGCATCCGCCGGCCAGCACGATGGCGAACCCGAAGATGAACGCACCGATGATCGTGGCCAGCCAGGCGAAGGGCTGGGGGTCGAGGGTGATCACACCGGCAGCGTCGAGGGCGAAGACTCCCACACTCTGCACCGCGATGACGATCAGAAAGGCCGTCAGCCAGCGGGTGCTGCCCGTGAGCCACAGGTCCCGGAAAGCGCCGGTGACGCAGAACCTGCCCCGCTGCATGGTGAAGCCCAGGGCGACGCCCAGGCCGAGTCCGGTGAGAAGCATGTCGTGTCCCCGTCCATCAGAGGCCGCACGCCGTGTGACGGCGACTCCCCAGCGACGTTACGGGCCTGCCGGCGGCGCTGCTCCCAGACGTCGCGGCATAACGAAATGAGACGTAACACTTGACAACTCCGTACCCGCACTCGTCCGTGCGGCCGCAACCCCCGAAAGCTGTCGACTCGGGGCAGCAGGACGGCGGGGCGGCAGGGTGGCGGGCTATGGAGCGGGCGCCACCGTCTCGCCGTCGGTCGGCAGCAGCAGGTCCGCGGCGCCGAGGCACTGGCCCGTCGCGGGGATGTTCCCCACGGCCTGCGCCAGGTCTACGAGCACCGTGGACCCGCTGACCTTGTCCGAGTCGATGACCAGTTCGGTTGCCGGGTCACGGCCGTAGGTGGTGTAGCGGTAGAGCGGCGCATCCGAGTCGTCTTCGATCCAGTCGATGCCGTTGACCGTGAGGCAGGGGAGCGTCGTCGGTGGGGGCACGGCAACGCCGCAGTGCAACAGGACCGCGCTCGGGGTGCCCCACGCGCCCGTGGCCTGGGCGTTCGTCTCACGTTCCGGAAGCGAGGCCACCGAGGTCGGAAGGCGAACGATGAGGTCGGCGCAGGTGGGATTGACGGCATCCGCGGCCGGTTCCAGCGGCACGACCGCCGTGCAGCCGGTGAGGAGCACGGTACCGGCGACGAGCGTGAGCGCGAGGCCGGTGTGGAGGAAACGGATGCGGGGAGTCATTGCATTCAGGCTACCGTTTGTAGCATGACGAATGCTGCGGGCGCGATGTTCCCCATGAGTGCGACGCTGGCCGACCTGAGCGAAGGGGAGGTTCTCGCCCGGATCTTCCCGCGACTGCCGGGCTCCGCGGCCCAGCTCCTCGGCCCCGGCGACGACGCCGCCGTGATGCGGGCCCCGGACGGGCGCTACGTCGTCACCACGGACATGATGATCCAGGGTCCGGATTTCCGGCTCGCCTGGTCGTCCCCGCACGACCTCGGCTGGAAGGCCGCCGCGACGAACCTGTCCGACGTCGCCGCCATGGGGGCCCGTCCCACCGCACTGGTGGTGGCGATCGCCGCCCCGCCGTCGACGCCGATCTCGGTGATCGAGGGCATCGCCGACGGGTTGCGCGACTGCTGCGAGGCGCTGGCCCCCGGCTGCGGCGTCGTCGGCGGCGACCTGTCCGCGTCCGACGCCCTCACTCTCGCTGTGACAGCCTTCGGCGACCTCGAGGGACGCGAGCCCGTGCTGCGCTCCGGGGCGCGGCCAGGCGACGTCGTGGTCCTGGCCGGGCGCCTCGGTGAGGCCGCCCGAGGCCTGGACCTGCTCTTCCGTCTCGCCGTGGACGAAAACGGTGTTCCGGATGCTGCGCTGGCGGACGCACTGCGGGCGCAGCATCCTGAGGCGGTCGCCGCGCAGCTCGCACCGGTGCCGCCCATCGACCGAGGTCCGGCCGCCGCCGGCGCCGGCGCGACCGCGATGCTGGACGTGTCCGACGGACTCGCCATCGACGCCGGGCGCCTCGCCCGGGCCAGCGGCGTGGGCATCGACTTCGCCCGGTCGGCCCTCGGCGAGAATGTCGAGCGTTCCCTCGGCGGCGGCGAGGACCACGGCCTGCTGGCCACTTTCCCGCCGGGCGCCGTCCTGCCCGCCGGCTTCCGCGCCGTCGGCGTGGTGACGGATGCCGCAGGCTCGGTCCTGGTGGATGGCCGCCCCCACGACCAGGCCGGTTGGGACCCCTACCGCGGCTGGGACGGCGCCGTCGCCTGAGAGCGCCTCAGGCCGCCGGCAGCACGGGGGAGGCGTACCAGACGGCCGTGTCGCCGTAGTCCTTGCGCCGGTCGGATGCGAGGCCCGCTCCCCAGACCGGTTCGGGGGAGCGCGAACTGCGCTCCACGATGACGAGTGCGCCCGGGTCGAGCAGCGGCGCCAGGGCGGCAAGGTTGTGGCCGAGCTCGGTCTCGGCCAGGTCGTAGGGCGGGTCGATGAAGACCAGGTCGAACCCCTCGCCGGTGGCCGCGAGGAACGACTGCACGGCCTGGCTGCTCACCTTGATCTTCGGGGCGCCCCGCCCCGGTGCCGCCCGCAGCACGGCCTCGGTGTTCTTGCGGCACATCTGCGCGGCGCCGAAGTTGTTCTCGACCAGGGTCACGATGCGCGCTCCCCGGCTGGCCGCCTCCAGGCCGAGCCCGCCCGACCCGGCGTACAGATCGAGAACCCGAGCGCCACGGATGATGTCGCGCGCGTCGAGGGCGGAGAAGATCGCCTCCCGAACACGGTCGCTGGTGGGGCGGGTGCCGGTCTTGGGCACCGCCAGGGGCAGGGAACCGGCAAACCCGGCGACGATTCGCGTCATAACCCGTCGAGTTTATCGCCCGTCGGCGGCCGCGGTCGCGGTGCACCCGCGCCGACGCGGTGCCGCATGTCGCACGTGCCGCCTACGATCGAGACATGACCGATTCGGAGGCTGGGGAGACTCTCGCCCCGGTGACCCTCGACAGCAAGCTGGCCACCGTGGTCGGCGGCAAAACGGCCGTCGCCCTGGGCAAGGCCTTCGGCTCGCACACCGTGGGCGATCTGCTCAGCCACTACCCGCGCCGCTACGCCCGTCGCGGCGAGCTCTCGTCGATCAGCCTGCTGCCGCTCGACGAGAACGTGACCATTGTGGCGGAGATCCGCTCGGTCGAGGAACGCCCGATGAAAGCCCGCAAGGGGTCGATCGTCGAGGTGAAGATCTCCGACGGCCGCGGCATCCTCAGTCTCACCTGGTTCAACCAGTCCTGGCGGGCCAGGCAGCTCCAACCCGGCATGCGCGGAATGTTCGCGGGCAAGGTCACCGACTACCGGGGCCACCTGCAGCTCACGCACCCGACCTACAAGCTCTTCGGCCCCGGCGCCGACGACGAACCCGAGATGCCCACGGATGCCGCGGCCGCCAAACTCTGGATCGAGCAGCCCGTCGCGATCTACCCGGCCACCAACACCGTGGCCAGCTGGCAGGTCGCGCAGTCCATCGCGATCCTGCTGGACAGCGTGGGCCCGGTGCCCGACCCGATCCCGCCGGGGCTGCGCGCCGAGCGCGGGCTACTGCCGCAGGGCCGGGCCTTCGAGCTGATCCACCGCCCGGAAACCGATGCGGACTGGCGCCGCGCGAGGGACACCCTGCGGTTCACCGAGGCCTTCGTGCTGCAGAGCGCCCTGGTGCAGCAGCGGCTCACCGCCCGGCAGCAGCACTCCACCCCGCGCGTGGCGTCGTCCGGCGGCCTGCTCGAGCGCTTCGACGCCGGCCTGCCCTTCAGCCTCACCGCGGACCAGCAGGGCGTGGCCACGGAGATCTCCGCCGACCTTATCGAGACCCACCCGATGAACCGGCTGCTGCAGGGTGAGGTCGGATCCGGCAAGACCGTCGTGGCCCTGCGGGCCATGCTCACCGTCGCCGACACAGGCGGCCAATCGGCTTTCCTCGCTCCCACCGAGGTTCTGGCGGCCCAGCACCTGCGCACGATCGTGCGGTCGCTCGGCCCCGAGCTGGCAGGCACGCTGATGCCCACCCTGCTCACCGGGCAGCTGCCGGTGGCAGAGCGCCGCAAGGCGCTGCTCCGAGTGGTGTCCGGACAGGCCAAGATCGTGATCGGCACGCATGCGCTGCTCGGCGACAAGGTCACGTTCTTCGACCTCGGACTGGTCGTCGTCGACGAGCAGCACCGGTTCGGCGTGGACCAGCGCGAGGCGCTGCGGTTGAAGGGGGCCGTGCCGCCGCACGTGCTGGTGCTCACCGCCACCCCGATCCCGCGCACCGTGGCCATGACCGTGTTCGGCGACCTCGACGTGAGCACGATCGCGGAGCTGCCGGAGGGGCGGCAGGGCATCGAGACGTTCGTCGTGCCTGTGTTCGAGAAGCCTGGCTGGGTCACCCGGGTGTGGACCCGGCTGGCGGAGGAGCTCGCCCAGGGCCGCCAGGGTTTCGTGGTGTGCCCGGCCATCGCCCCGAAACAGCTCGAGGAGGGCGCGGAGGTCGATCCCGAGGCTGCAGCGCCGGCATCCGTCGAAATGGTGCTCGCCGAACTGCGTCGTAACCCGGCCCTGGCCTCTGCCCGCATCGAACCGCTGCACGGGCGCATGACCAGCGAAGAGAAAGACGTGGCCATGCGCGCGTTCGCGGCCGGTGAGATCGACGTGCTCGTGGCGACGACCGTTATCGAGGTCGGCGTCGACGTGCCCAACGCCTCCGCCATGGTGGTGCTGGACGCCGACCGGTTCGGCGTCTCGCAACTGCACCAGCTGCGTGGCCGGGTGGGCCGCGGCGGCGTGCCGGGGCTCTGTCTCCTGGTCACGAGCGCGGAGGCCGAAACCATCGCGCGCGAGCGAGTCGAGGCTGTCGCTGCCACCCTCGACGGGTTCGAGTTGGCCCAGGTCGACCTGGAACTGCGCCGGGAGGGCGATGTGCTCGGCAGCAACCAGTCCGGGGGCCGCTCTTCGCTGCGCCTGCTGAGGGTGGCGACCGACGGCGACCTGATCGGGGAGGCCAGAGGCCATGCGCAGCGCCTGAGCGAGCACGACCCGCACCTCGAATCGGTCCCGGCGTTGCGGGAGGCGGTGCGGCGGCGCCTCGACGACGCGGAGCGGGCCTCGCTCACCAAGTCCTGACAGCAGGATCGGAGCGCGCTCAGGCACCGTTCACGCACTGGGGCTAGGGTGATCGCTATGCGCAGGATCGCCGTCGTCCCCGGTTCATTCGACCCCGTCACGCGGGGTCATCTCGACGTGATTGAACGGGCGTCCGGTCTCTTCGACGAACTGCACGTGCTCGTCGTGCACAACCCCGGCAAGACGGCTCTACTGCCGATCAGCCAGCGGGTTTCCCTGCTGCAGCGGTCCATCCTGGACGCCGGGCTGCCGGGCAACATCGTGGTGGCCTCCTGGGGCATGGGGCTGCTCGTCGAATACTGCACGGAGGTCGGCGCAAGCGTGCTGATCAAGGGCATCCGCTCACAGGTGGACGTGGCCTACGAGACCCCGATGGCGATCGTGAACCGCAACCTCGCCGCCGTGGAAACGATCTTCCTGCTGCCGGACCCGGCCAACGCCCACGTGTCCAGTTCCCTGGTGCGCCAGGTCGCCGCGCTCGGCGGCGATATCACCCCGTATGTGCCGCCGGCCGTGGCGGCGTTCCTGCAGAAGACACGCGTGTGAATACGTCGCCCCTGCGCTCGGTTTCCGTTCCGGCGCTCGCCGGGAACGTGGGCGGCCCTGTCGCCGACACGGACGACGAGACCCTGATGGGCCTTCCGGCCGTCGAGGCTGCGGCGCGTGCGATCATCCGCAATGTGGAAACCGTCATCGACGGCAAGCACACGGCCGTCACGACGGCTCTCACGGTGCTGCTGGCCCAAGGGCACCTTCTGATCGAGGACGTTCCCGGCGTCGGCAAGACCATGCTGGCCAAGGCGCTGGCCAAGTCCGTGCACTGCACGGTCAGCCGCGTCCAGTTCACCCCCGACCTGCTGCCCTCCGACGTGACGGGCGTGTCGGTGTTCAACCAGGTGGACCGCCGATTCGAGTTCAAGCCTGGCGCCATCTTCGCGAACATCGTGATCGGGGACGAGATCAACCGGGCGAGCCCGAAGACCCAGTCCGCGCTGCTGGAATGCATGGAGGAACGCCAGGTCACCGTCGACGGCTCCACCTATCTGCTGCCGCTGCCCTTCACGGTCGTGGCCACCCAGAACCCGATCGAGATGGAGGGCACCTATGCGCTTCCCGAAGCCCAGCGGGACCGGTTCATGGCACGCATCTCGATGGGGTACCCCGACACCGAGTCCGAGCTGATGATGCTGGATGCCCGCGACACGTCGAGCCCGCTGGCCGGCATCGAGGCGGTCGTCTCCGGCGCCCAGCTGCGCGGAATGATGACGGCCGTACAGCGGGTGTTCGCCTCTCCCGCGGTGAAGGAGTACACGGTCAGCCTGGTGCGGGCCACCCGCGACGACCGCGACCTGCGCCTGGGCGCCAGCCCCCGTGCCACGCTGCAGCTGATCCGGGCGGCCAAGGCCCAGGCGGCGCTGCACGGCCGGGACTATGTGCTGCCCGACGACATCGACTCTCTCGCCGTCGCCGTGCTCGGGCACCGCCTCGTGGCGAGCAGCCGGGTGCTCGGCCACCATCAGGACAGCGGCCCGGTGGTCGACGACATCGTTCGCCGAATCGTGGCGGCCACCCCCGTTCCCGTCGGTGCCACCGGGCATCCCTGACGCCATGCCGGCGAAGCAGCGGCGCGTCCGGTTTCCCCGGGTCACCCTTCGAGGCGGGATGTTCCTCGCCGCGGGAGCCGGCCTTCTGCTGCTCGCCCTGCTGACGAACCAGCGCGACCTTCTGTTCATCGCCGGTGTGCTCCTGGCCATCCCCGTCGCCGCCCTCGGGTACGTATCGATCCATCCGGTGCGCCTGCGCGTCACCCGGATGCTGCGCCCACCGGTCGTGCCGGCCGGCGGCGAGGTCGTCGTGGGGCTCGGGGTGCGGAACCTTTCCCCCCGGCCCCTGGCGGGCCTGCATCTGCGGGACACCGTGCGGGGGCGGGACGCCGGCGACGCCGGACTGACCGTGCCGGCCGGAACGCCGCTGCCGGCCCTCGACCGCTACGAGGGCGGCCCGGACACCGGTGCAGACAGCGTGAGGTTCGAGTACCGGTTCAGCTTGCCCCGGCGGGGTCTCTACGCAACGGGCCCGGTGCTGATCGGGCGTTCGGATCCGTTCGGCCTTGCCTCGGGCGAGTGGGCCGTGGGGGAGCCGCACGACCTGGCGGTGACGCCCCGGGTGACCGCCCTGGCCGGCCGGGGCCTCACCGGCACCCTGAACGACGGCGACGTTCCGGAGCGGCTCCGGCACCTGAACCACAACGCAGACCCCTTGATCGCGCGCGAGTACCGGCCGGGCGACCCGCTGCGCCGCGTGAACTGGCCGGCCACGGCCCGCCTGGGCGCGATCATGGTGCGGCAGGAGGAAGAGCAGAGCAACCCCGGAGCCCGACTCGTGCTTGACACCGCGCTGCGCGGACGCCGCGGCCGCCCGACCGTCGTCGGTGCCGACACTGGTGCCGGTGCCGACAGCGGCACCGATCTCGGCGGGCCGCGCCTCGAGCAGGCGTTCGAGGTGGCCGTCGAGCTCGCGGCATCCGTGGGGGTGCACCTGCTGGCGGCCGGCTACCGGCTCGACCTCGTTGCGCTGGGACCGAGCCTGTCCACACCGAGCCTGTCCAGTCCCAGCTCGGGCTCGTCCGGCAGACTGGCGAGCCCGGGCCAGGCGAACGCCACCCCGGGGCGACCCGGCGGCCGAGGCGGCCTGCGCGGCGACCCTCCCACCGTCTTCCTGCCGCCGGGCGGAGTCGCGCTGCTGCTCGAAGGGCTGGCCGGGGTCAAGCCGGCGGACCCGCCCGACCCGGCGGAGACCGGCGAGGACGAAGCAGAACAGACGTACACGTTCGGCGGCCCCGCAGTGAAGCCCGGACCCCCGGCATCCGTCGAACCAGGTACGCCCGAGTCCGGGACCGCCGCGAAACTCAGCACGCTCGTGGTGCCCGGCGGGCTGCTGCCGACCTTCGTGGTGCTCGTCGCCGTCGACGACCGGGATCTGGCCGAGCTCGCCGACCTCGTGTCCCAGAGCCGCCCCGCGGTGGCGTTCGTGCTGCCCACGGTGCGAACGGATGCCGTGCGCCGGCTGCGCGAGGCCGGCTGGCGCTGCATCCCCGTGCACCAGACCCCGGACATCCCCCGTGCCTGGGAGGACTTTATCGGCGCGAGAAGGCCCCTGAATGACGCCGTCTGACCGGGTCGCTCCCGACCAGGCCGCTCCCGACCAGGGCACTCGCACCGCCTGGCGCGACCCCTCCGCCCGCGCGGCCCGACTCAAGCGGGCGGAGTGGCCCCTCGCGTTCGCACTCCTTTTGCTGTTGGTCGTGGCCGACGCCGGCCTCGGGCCGCTGCTCGAGGGCACGGGCTGGTGGTGGCTGATGACGTTCACGGCCGCCGGCGTCCTGCTCGGTTCCGCCGGGTTCCGCCGCGCCGGCCTGCCCGTCTTCCTCGGGCCGCTCGCTGGATTAGGGGTTCTTGTGGCGGTCCTGACGCTGCTCTTCGGCGCCGGAAGCGGCTGGCTCTGGCTGATCCCGACCGGAGAGACGATCGACCGGTTCCGCGATCTGGCGCTCTCCGGGGTGGTCTCCATCGAGCAGCAATCGACGCCGGCCGAGGCGACCGCCGGCATCCTGTTCCTGCTCAGCGCCGGCGCCGGCGTGATCGCGATCCTGATCGACACGCTCGCGGTCATCCTGCGCGTGCCCGCGCTCGCCGGACTGCCCGTGCTGGTGCCGCTGCTCGTGCCGGGGCTTGCCCTCGGCCACGAGGCCAACCTGGAGGCCCTCGTGCTCACGGCCGCCGCCTACCTCCTGCTCCTCCATGTCGAGATCCGGATGCGCCGAGCCGGCAGCCTGCCCGGCCCGCCGGTCGTAGCGGGGCCCGGCACGGTCGCGCCCGGGCGGCGCCACGTGCCCGGCTCTTCTAAGGGAGCGGTCGTCGTGGGCAGCGTCGCGATAGTGGCGGCAATCGTGGTCAGCGTCGCCACGCCCGTCTTGCCTGGGGGCAGCCTCACGCGCGCGCGCCCGGGCAGCAGCCTGCTGTTCGCCAACGGTGTCAGCCCCATGATCAACCTCGGTCAGGACCTGCGCCGGCCGGACGCCGAACCGGTGCTGCACTTCCGCACCACGGCGACTCGGCCGCCCTACCTTCGGCTGCTGACACTCGATGAATTCTCGGGCCGCAACTGGACCGCCGGGGAGGCGCCCAGGAGCCGCGCGAACGCCGTCGACGACATCGACCTGCCGCCAGGGTTCTCACCCGATATCAAGACGAGCGAGACGATCACGACCATCGGCATCGACAACCTGGCCGCCCGGTGGCTGCCTACCCCTGCGCCGCCC
The DNA here is from genome assembly GCF_004402575.1 of Cryobacterium sp. TMT2-4. NCBI lineage: Bacteria > Bacillati > Actinomycetota > Actinomycetes > Micrococcales > Microbacteriaceae > Cryobacterium > Cryobacterium sp. TMT2-4. Next base: position 200,906 of record NZ_SOGE01000001.1, read on the forward strand.
CGCTCGGTGACCGGCCTGCTCGGCGCCTGGTACTGGAACGAGGCGACCGGGTCCATCACGAGCCCCGGCGACACGACCCGCGGCCAGGAGTACACCGTCACCGCGCTCACGTTGGAGCCGACGGCGGAGCAGTTGCGGGAAGCCGAGGGTGCGTATCCGGCGGAGATCCGGCGCAGCCTGAGGCTGCCAGCCGAGACTCCGGCCCTGATCGGCGACACCGCGCGTGAGGTCACCGCCGGCACCACGAGCGCGTACGAGGCCGCGCGGGCCCTGCAGGACTACCTGCGCGGCAGCGACTTCGCTTACGACACCGAGGCTCCCGTCGAGGCCGGCTATGACGGTGGCGGCATTGACGTCGTCAGCACCTTCCTCGAGGTGAAGACCGGGTACTGCGTGCACTTCTCCTCGGCGATGGCGGCTATGGCCCGCTCGATCGGCATCCCGTCCCGGATCGCGATCGGCTACCAGCCCGGGTCGCTGTCCGCGTCGGGTTCCGTCGCCGGGGTCGGCCGGTACAGCGTCGACACCCACGACCTTCACGCGTGGACGGAGATCTACTTCGAGGGCGTCGGCTGGGTGCCCTTCGAGCCCACGCCCGGCCGCGGCGCCGTGCCTGCGTACACGCAGGACGATGCCGTCACCGTGCCGCTGACTGATTCCGGCCAGGCCGGCCCGTCGGACGCGCCGCGCCCCGAGGACCTCGGCGGCCAGAACGCCGCTGACGCCCAGGCCGACGCTTCTTCGCCCGCGGACTCGCGCGGCGGCATCATCCGTCTCGGCCTGCTCGTCCTCGGGACGTTCGCGCTGCTCCTTCTGCCGGCCCTCATCCGGGTGACCCGGCGGATGCTGCGGCGCCGGGGCCTCCTGTCGGGGCAGAGCGGGGCCGTGGAGGCGTGGCGTGAGGTCAGCGACACGGCGGTGGACCATGGCGTCTTCGTGCGGGAGACCGAGACGCCGCGCGAGCTCGCCGCGCGGCTCCGGGTTCTCATCGGCTCGGTAGGCGGTACCGAGAGCGTTACGGAGGGCGCCGGTCCGGGCGGGGGAGCCGCGGCCGAGGCCCTCGACCGGCTCCTCGTGGGAGCGGAGCGCAGCCACTACGGGCGACCGGGTGACGACGCGCAGTCCGCGCGGGCGGCGGAACGCGTGGCCGACCTCGACGTGGTGCTCCGCGGCATCCATTCGGTGTCGGGCCGGCGCCTGCGGGTGCGGGCGACGCTGCTGCCGGCATCGCTCTGGCGCCCCGGCGAGCGACGAATCGGACGCCCAGCCGTGAACGCGTAGAATCTTCCCTCGTGAGTAGATTCAAGAAGACCCCGTACAAGGTCGATGTGCGCGACCTGATCAACCGCCCGGGCACCATGCACGAACGACACCTCGAAATCGTCGTGCCGGGAGACCTCGGCGAGAGCCTGGTCGCCGTGAAGGCCGGCTCTACCGTGATCGCGAACCTGCGCCTCGAAACCCTGCACGAGGGCATCCTCGTGTCGGCCCAGGTGTCCGGAATCGCCGCCGGAGAGTGCGGCAGATGCCTCATCGACGTCGAATTGCCGGTCCAAGTCGAGTTTCACGAGCTTTTCGCGTACTCTCTAGACGAAGCTTATGAAAGTGAAGTTCAAGATGACCACGTGGATCTTGAACCTCTGATCAGGGATGCGGTGGTGTTGTCACTGCCGTTCCAGCCGGTTTGCCGGCCGGATTGCCCAGGTCTCGACCCCGAGACCGGTGAACGGCTTGCCGAGGCCCCTGAGTTCCTACCCGAAGAAAAGCGCGATCCCCGGTGGGCCGCGCTCATGGAATTCCAAGCTTCCGAAAGCAGCGGCACGGATGAAGACATCCAGGCTGAAACGGATAGAGAAGAGAAGTAGTCATGGCAGTCCCGAAGCGCAAGCAATCACGCTCCAACACCCGTTCACGTCGTTCCTGCTGGAAGGCCGAAGCGCCCACCCTGGTCAAGACCATGGAAAACGGCAAAGTTGTCTACAGCCTGCCGCACCGCGCCAAGGTCGTCACCGACGCAGCCGGCACGGCGCTATTCATGGAATACAAGGGCCGCAAGGTCGCCGACGTTTAGCCTCGTCGTGCTCGAACGCCTGATGCCGCGCCGACGGATGCCGGGAGTCCCGATTCAGGGTCCCGTTCCGTTGAGTCGCGGCATCAGTGTTTTCGGTCGGCATCTGCCCGGCGCGCACTCGCTGAGCCGGCACTCGTGAACGTCGATCCCGAGGTTTCGTCCCTGCTGGCGACTCTCGGCGTGCAGATCGACCCGGCCTTGCTTGAGCTCTCTCTCACCCACCGCTCGTACGCGTACGAGCACGGCGGCATACCCAATAATGAGCGCCTCGAATTTCTCGGCGACTCGATTCTGGGGCAGGCCGTGACGGTCATGCTCTATCGGGAGTACACGCAGCTCGACGAGGGTGACCTTGCCAAGCGCCGGGCCAGCCTGGTGTCGAGCGTTGCCCTGGCGGGCATCGCGCGCGGCATCGGCTTGGGTGCGTACGTGCGCCTCGGCCGCGGCGAGATCCTCACCAATGGGCGTGACAAGTCGTCGATCCTTGCCGACACCGTCGAGGCGCTCATCGGAGCGGTCTACCTCGACTCCGGCGGAGAGACGGCGACGGCGCTCGTGCTGCGCCTGATCGAGCCGCTCCTCCGTGACCCAGGGCACTTCGGAGTGTCCATGGACCCCAAGACGAGCCTGCAGGAAGCCGCGGCTCGCCTGGGCACCGGGGTTCCCGTTTACTCCATCGCGGAAAGCGGACCCGATCACTCCAAGATCTTCATCGCCACCGTCACCGTGGGTGACGTCAGTGCGGTCGGCGAGGGCACGAGCAAGAAGCACGCCGAGATGGCCGCCGCACTCGACGCCTGGACGCGCCTCAGCGCTCCCTGAGCTGCTGTCAGGCCGTGACGCTGAAAGGCTCGCATGCCCGAACTTCCTGAAGTGGAGGTCGTTCGCGCCGGCCTGGCGCCGGCCGTAACCGGCGCCGTGATCGTCGGCGTCGAGGTCTTCGAGCCACGATCCCTGCGTCGCCATGACTCCGCGAGCGGGCATTTCGCCGACCTGTTGCAGAGCCGGGGCGTGCTCGCCGCCGTCCGCCGGGGTAAGTTCATCTGGCTGCCGCTGGATTCCGGGCGCGCCCTGGTCGTGCACCTCGGAATGAGTGGTCAGGTGCTGCTGCGCAGCCCCGGATCGGACACGGACCGGCACCTGCGCATCCGTTTGCAGATCGAGCACCCGGAACACGGCGAGCTGTGGGTCAACTTCGTCGACCAGCGCATCTTCGGCAGTATGGCCGTGGACTCGATGCAGCCCACCCGCGACGGGCTGACGGCCGGGTACTCCGGGCTCGCAGGCGGCGCGACCGGGGCGGACGGACTAGCCGGTTCGGGCCTGGGCTGGTCGGGGCTGATCCCGTCGCAGGTGGCGCACATCGCGCGCGACCCGCTGGATCCGGGCTTCTCGGCGCCGCTCTTCCTGGCTGCCCTGGCCCGCAAGAAGACCGGGATCAAGCGCGCCCTGCTCGACCAGACCCTGATCAGCGGCATCGGGAACATCTACGCCGACGAGGCCCTTTTTGAGGCCCGGGTGCACTACGAGCAGCCGGCAGACTCCCTGTCGCCCGCGAAGGGGCGGGCGCTGCTCGGCGCGGTCCGCAGCATCCTGAACCGGGCCCTGGCCGAGGGCGGCACCAGTTTCGATGCGCAATACGTGAACGTGAATGGTCAGTCCGGATATTTTTCGCACCGCCTCAACACGTACGGCCGGCAGGGTCTACCGTGCCCCCGCTGCGGCACACTGCTCGTGCGGCAGCAGTTCATGAACCGCAGTTCACACCTCTGCCCGCGATGCCAACGGCTGCGCTGAGGCTCGCTGCCCGCGAGAAGCCTGACTGTTGAACAAAAATACGAAACTCTTTTGAATATCAAGTGAATAACTCTCAACTTCAATCACCATCTTTGCTAACCGCGGACCATGACAACCGCCGCAGATGACCTCAGAGCGGCAACGGATGCCGTCGCCCGCCTGGACTCCTCCTGCGCCGACTAGGAGCACCTCGCCGACGCCGAGGTGCTGGCCGGTCAGAAGCAGATCGTGGCCGCCCGCCGCCTCCTCGACACGCGATCCGCGTGGATGGCGGCGACCATCGCCCGGCGGTCCCGGCCCGAACTCGGCCATTCAGGTCTGGCCGCGCAGCAGGGATTCCTCTCGCCCGAGGCGATGATCCAAAAGGTGACGGGCTCGACCAAGACCGACGCGTTCAAACTGGTCTCGGTCGGCACGATGATGGCCGGTGCCGAGGCGGCGCAGGCGCGCGTCGAGGCGGCCGTGGAGTCGCCGGACGCTGATGCCGCCGAGGTCGCGGAGTTCGTTGCGAAGGTGCCCTGGCAAGCGCCGATCGCCCGCGCGGTCACCAGTGGGGCTCTCTCCGTCGACGCGGCCGAGTCGATCCGTTTTGATCTCGGCCAGATCGCCGCGACGGTCACCGCCGACAAGCTCACCGAAGCCCTGACCCCTGCTTCTCGTCGAGGCGTCGACGCTGAACACGGACCAGGTCTTCAGACTGGCGCGGCGCATGCGCGACCGCCTCGACGAGGCCGGCATTGCCGCCTGGGAGAAGCAGGCCCACGACGACCGGTTCCTGAAGGTCTACCGGCTCGGCAACGGCAAGGTGCGTCTGAATGGCCTCTTCGCGACCGAAGACGGCGAGTTCGTGCTCTCCGTCTTCGACTCGATCACCAGCCCTCGCCGCGGCGGGGTGCGCTTCGTCGACAAGGCGAAAGCCGCGTGGGCCACACGCATGCAGGACGACCCCCGCACCACGGACCAGATCGCCGCCGATGCCCTCGTGCAGCTGCTGACGATCGCCGGCGAGGCCGATCAGGGCCGGGTGTTCGGCGGTCGCCGCCCTTCGCCTCAGCTACGTGTGCCGGCTTTGCCCTCTTTGCTGGCTTTGCGGTCTTTTGTTCTTTGGCTTTGGCTTTGGGCTTTTGGTTGTCGGGTCTCGGGATCTGGGTCTTTGGCTCTGGGACTCAGGGTTCGGAAATTCAGGGCTCGGCAGGCTCGAGGGCCGGAGAGCCGGGTTAGAGGGCGTCGCGGCGCCAGGCTCCCTCGTAACCAAGCGGCACGAAGCCGATGGCCTCGTTGACCGTGAGCATGTGCCGGCTCTCCTCAGCGTTATAGGTCATCACCGACGGATGCCCGGGGCGCTTCGCCGCGAGCAGCTCGAGGTTCGCCATCTTCAGCAGCATCCCCAACCGGCGGCCGCGGTGCTCGCGCAGCACCAGAGTGTCCTCCTGGCTGACCGAGCGGCGGGACTCCGCCGGCACCTCCAGCTCGGTGAATCCCACGAGGTGGCCGCTCGGGCCATGCAGCACCGCCGAGGTCAACGCCGTGCGCCTGCCGGCGGCAGCCTTCTGCTCCTCCTGCATGACGCGCTCGGGCGTCTAGAGCTGCTCCGGTTCGGCAAGGCCGGCGCTCGGGGCATCCGTGCTCATGCGCGCGTAGAGCACCGCCAGATCGGGCAACCATTCCGGCGGGGTGCGATCGCCTCGAGCCGGGCAGTGAGGGCTGAGCCGATGCCTCGCCGTCGGTACTCGGGAAGCACTTCCACGGCCAACCACGCGTGCTCGGCGGAACCCTCCGGAAGGGTCTCGTAGTGACCGCGCCCGACAAGGCGTCCCTTGGACCGGGCCACGAAGAGGCGCTTGGGCTCCCACGCCTGCTTGAGCCAGTCCGGCAGGAGCTCTTCGACGGTCAGCTCCAGGTCGGTGGTGCCATACGCCTCGACCGTGTTGCGCACCCCGTTTGCCGCCTCGAAATCGGCCCAGCCGGGAGCCTGCGGCGCGGCGGGGATGGCGAGTTCGTCGATCTCGAAGGTGAAGGTCCCCATGATCGGCCAGCGTAGCGCCGCCCCTGCCGCCCCTGCCACCCGGGTTCGGCCCCAGCTCCGAATCAATTCGACGGAGATTTTGCTCAAACCCGGCCCGAGACATCCGTTTCCGCTCCAAATCGGCAAAATCTCCGTCGAATTCGTCAGGGACCGCGCCTACCGCCAGGGACCGCGCCTACCGGGCGGTGGCGGCTGTGTCCGGTACCGTTACTGGGGGCGGCGCGCCGGGCAGCCGCGACCCGAGTCAGCGGCGAAAGGGGGCGAAACCGTGTATCTGAAAAGCCTCACGCTCAAAGGCTTCAAATCCTTCGCCCACCCCACCACGTTCGCCTTCGAACCCGGCGTCACCTGCGTGGTCGGGCCCAACGGCTCGGGCAAGTCCAACGTCGTCGACGCACTCGCCTGGGTGATGGGCGAGCAGGGCGCGAAGACCCTTCGCGGCGGCAAGATGGAAGACGTCATTTTCGCCGGCACGTCCACCAAGGGCCCGCTCGGCCGGGCGGCCGTGACGCTGACCATCGACAACACGGATGGCGCGCTACCGATCGACTACACCGAGGTCACCATCTCCCGCACCCTCTTTCGCAACGGTGCGAGTGAGTATGCGATCAACGGGCGCACCTGCCGCCTGCTCGACGTGCAGGAGTTGCTCAGCGACTCCGGCCTCGGCCGGGAGATGCACGTGATCGTGGGGCAGGGGCAGCTCGACGCCGTGCTGCGCGCCAGCCCCGAGGAGCGCCGCGGGTTCATCGAGGAGGCCGCCGGCATTCTCAAGCACCGTCGGCGCAAGGAGAAGACCCTCCGCAAGCTCGACGGCATGCAGGCCAACCTCACCCGGCTCAGCGACCTTGCCGGGGAGATCCGTCGGCAGCTCAAACCGCTCGGGCGCCAGGCCGACATCGCCCGCGAGGCGCAGATCATCGCCGCCGTCGCCCGCGACGCCCGGGCCCGGCTCCTCGCCGACGACGTGGTCACGCTGCGTATCGCGCTCGACGCGCACGGCCGCACCGAGAGCGAGCGGCACGCCGAACGACTCGTGTTGACCGAACAGCTCGAGACCCGGCAGCGGCGCCTGCGCCGACTCGAGCAAGAGCAGATCGGCGACGCCGTCGACCGGGCCCGGCGCACGAACTTCGGCCTGGAATCCGTGCAGGAGCGCCTGCGCGGCCTCTACACCCTCGCCAACCAGCGGCTGGCCCTGCTCGGCTCGCAGGCCGAGTCCGTGGACGCCGGCCCCAGCGTGACCACGGCGATGCTGACGGATGCCGCCGCCGAGATCGACGCGCTGCGTAGCCGCATCGACGTGGCCGACTCCACCTGGGCTGCCGCCCGCGCGGCCACCGAGGAGGCCTGGGGCCGGCTCGACGCGCTCGACGAACAGATCGCCGCCCAGGCCGTGCTGGTCTCCCGGCACGACCTCCACCTCTCCCAGCTGACCGGGCAGGCCGAGACCGCCGCGGGCCGCCTGGCCTCCGTGCGCGGCGAAGTGCTGCGGCAGCAGAACGCCCTCAATGCCGCCCGTGGCCGGGTCGACACGGCTGAGGCACACCTCGCCGGACTCGCCGCGGACGCCGCGGCGCTCGACGCGGCCGCCCTCGACGCCGGCGAGATCCACCCGGCCGAGGCTGCCGCCGCGGCCCGGTCTGCCGTCGCCCAGGCGGAGGTCGAGGTCGAACGCCTGCGCGACGAATTGCACCTCGGCGAACGCGAACGGGACGCCCTCGCCGCCCGCGCGGGGGCACTGTCCCTCGCTCTGGACCATAAGGACGGCTCGGCGGCCCTGCTCGCTGCGGCCCCGGCGGGCATCCGTGGTCTGGTGGCCGAGCATGTGCGCGTGCGGCCCGGCTACGAGGCCGCCATCGCCGCCGCCCTCGGCTCCCTCGCCGACGCCGTGCTCGCCGACACCTGGAGCGCGGCCGTCGACGCCATCGTGCGCGCCCGCGCCGACGATCTCGGCCGGGTCGAACTTATCGTGGCCGGCACGATCGACGAAGACGCCAGGGCCGACGCCCCGCCCGCAGACGCGACCGGCGATGCGACGGCCGGCACGATCGACGCCGACGCGCCCGGTGACGGCACGGCGGATACCGGCATGTCAGGTATTGGCACGTCGGGTACCGGCACGACGGATGTCCTCGCACCCGACACCCGGCCAGACCTCACCGTGCAGCCCGGGCTGCTCTGGGCCGAATCGGTGATCGACGCGCCACCCGGGGTGCTCGGCCTGCTCCGGCGTACGGTGATCGCCGACGACCTCGACGCCGCCCGAGCCGTCGTAGACCGATTCGGACCCCGATCCGAGGAAGTGGAGACCGTTGGCGTGGAGACCGTTGGCGTGGCGACCGCCGGGCGCGCAGCCCTCCCGATCACCGTCATCACCCGGGCCGGAGACGTATTCAGCGACACCGTGCTGTGCGGTGGTTCCGGGGCCCGGCGCAGCCGCCTCGAGCTCATCGCCGACCGCGATGCGGCCGCCGACTCGCTCGCTGCGGTGCGCATCCGGCTCGAGCAGGTCGTCGCCGACCTCGCCGAGGCCCGCGTCGTGCTGTCCGCCCGCAAGACCCAGGCCCAGGCGGCCACCGCCCGGGTGCGGGCGTTCGAGTCCCGCACGACCGTGCAGGCCGAGAAGACCAACCGGGCCACCGTGCAGCTCGAGGCGGCCACCGCCGAACTGAGTCGGCTCTCCGCCGCCCTCCTACTGCAGGCCGAGGCCGTCGCCGCCCTCGAGGCCGCGAGCGAGATGGCCCGCACCGCGCGCGACGAACAGCGCGCCCGGCCGCGCCCGGTGCCGGATACCGGACCTCGCGACGCGCTCGTCGCCGCCCTCGAGGCCGCGCGCGAAGCCGAGGTCGAGGCCCGGCTCCAGGCCGAGACCGCCCGCGAACGCGTGCGCGCCGGGCAGGCGCGGGCCGACGCGCTAGCGAAACAGCAGACTGCCGCGCGGGCGGCGGCCGAGGAGGCAGCCCGGCGTGCGGTCATCCGTCGCCGTCAGGTGGATGCCGCCAGCCGGGTGGCCGAGGCGCTCCCGCTGGTTCTCGCCTCGGTCGACGCCTCCGCCAGCGAAGCCAGGCTGCGCCTGGCCACCGCCGAGGCGGAGCGCAGCAGCCAGAACGAGGAAATCGCGGCGCTGCGCCGGGAGGACAGCGCTCTGCGCACCCGGTTGCAGGCCGTCACCGAGACCGTGCACGGCCTGGAACTGGCCATCTACGAGAAGAAGCTGCACCTGTCCGGGCTGCTCGAGCGCGCCGTCAGCGACCTCGGTCTGACCGAAGACGTGCTCGTGGCCGAGTACGGGCCCGACCAGCCGATCCCGGGCGCCGTCCAGAACAGCTCAGACCCGACCATCGAACCCGTCCGCTTCGACCGGGACGACCAACAGCGCCGCCTGACCGTCGCCGAGCGCCGCTATGCCCAGCTCGGCCGAGTGAACCCGCTGGCCCTCGAGGAGTTTGCCGCGCTCGAGCAGCGGCACCGCTTCCTCACTGAGCAGCTCACCGACCTCTCCAACACGCGCCGTGACCTGCTCACCATCATCGAGGAGATCGACGAGAAGATGGGTGCCATCTTCGGCAGCGCCTTCGACGACACCCAGGCGGCGTTCGCCGAGGTGTTCCCGGTGCTGTTCCCGGGCGGGAGCGGCAGCATCCGTCTCACCGATCCCGACAGCCTGCTCACGACCGGCATCGAGGTCTCGGTCAAGCCCGCCGGCAAGAAGATCGAGCGGCTCTCGCTGCTGTCGGGCGGAGAGCGCTCGCTCGCCGCCGTGGCCCTGCTGATCGCCATCTTCAAGGCCCGCCCGAGTCCGTTCTACATCATGGACGAGGTCGAGGCTGCCCTCGACGACGCCAACCTCGGCCGGCTGCTGACTATCTTCGAGGACCTGCGCGCCACCAGTCAGCTCATCGTGATCACCCACCAGAAACGCACGATGGAGATCGCGGATGCCCTTTACGGCGTCTCGATGCGCCTCGATGGGGTCTCGGCCGTGGTCGGGCAGCGCATCGCGAAGGATGACGAGCAGGCATCCTGACACGTCGCCGCTGTTCGCCGCTGTCGAGTGAGGAACGCTAGCGCAGCACGGCCAGGAGTCGCGCGCAGGCCTCGTCGACCCGGCGGCAGGCCATGCTGCAGGTGTGCCAGCCCGGATGCAGCCGGGCCATGTTCTCGCAGGCCGCGATCGATGCCCGGGCGGCCTCGCGGCAGGTTTCCAGCAGCGCGATGGTCATCAGCCCGTCCTTGCGCGCATGCCAGGACAGCAGCCGGCTCGTCGACGAACACACCTCGATGCAGTCCAGGTCGGCGAAGAAGCAGCGGGTGATGTCGCCGTTGCCCTTGATGCGGAGGCAGGCGTGCGCGCAGTCCTCGCTTACCGTCACGAGAGCGTCGCACGCCGCGATGCACCGGTTGATCCCGGTGCGCACACTCTCGGGCCCTGTGCTGACTGCCATGCCGACACCCTAGACCGGGTCCGGGCGGCTGTCGGGGGGCTTGCACATTCCTGCTCGTTTTCGGGTGGTCGTTCCAGGACCGAAAGTCCCTCAGAACAACACCCTCACACCGGGCTGAGGGTCTCCGGCGTGTCCGGGCGCTGCACATCGACGAATCCGAGGGCAACGATCGGCTCCGGCCGCGCGGCCGCCAGCGTACGCATCAGGCTGCCGACCGCCGCCGGGCCGTGCGGGAAGGACGTGCCGTGATGTGGACGATGCCGACACAAGAGGATGAGGTCTGGGCCGTCACCCCGTCATTCTGCCGGGTCGGGTCGCTCGTGTGACGGCACGAATCGCACGAACGAGCGTTATCGGGGCGGTGCCGCTCCCGGTCCGCACCATCGGTTCGGAGGTCCACCGCTCGGTACGCGCCGGCTGCGCCGCTTCGCGCGAGGCACACCTGGGGCGCAGCGGCGCAGATACCGCGCGAGCCATAGGCTGTAGGTATGGCAGAACGCACCCCCTGGTCTCTCTCCGGCGCACTGCGCGGCATGTTCGCGAAGAAGCTCATCGACGCCGAAACCTGGGAAGACCTCGAAGACGCGCTCATCCAGGCCGACTTCGGTCCCAGCATCACGGAGGCGGTCGTGGCCGACCTGCGGGCCAAGGTCGCCAGGTACAACACGACCGACCCGACCGACCTGCAACGGATGCTGCGCGAAGGCCTCGAGGAACGGCTCTCCAAGCTCGACTCCACCCTCAACCTCAGCGCGCGGCCTGCCGTCGTGCTCGTCGTCGGCGTCAACGGCGTCGGCAAGACCACCACGATCGGCAAATTCGCGAAGTTCCTGCGCACCTACAACCGCAGCGTGCTGATCGGGGCGGCAGACACGTTCCGTGCGGCCGCCGTGGAACAGCTGGCAACCTGGGCCGAACGGGCGGGCGCCGACATCGTGCGGCCGCAGGCCCACGGCCAGGACCCGGCATCCGTCGCCTTCCAGACCGTCGAGCGGGCCATGAAAGACGGCACGGAGATCGTGATCATCGACACCGCCGGGCGGCTGCAGACCAAGGGCGGCCTGATGGACGAGCTCACCAAGATCCGCAAGGTGATCGAGAAGCAGACCCCGATCGCCGAGGTGCTCCTCGTGCTCGACGCGACGACCGGCCAGAACGGACTGGCCCAGGCCGAGGCCTTCATCCAGCATGCCGGCGTGACCGGGCTCGTGCTCACCAAACTGGACGGATCCGCCAAGGGCGGCTTCGTGCTCGCCGTGCAGGAGAAGACCGGCATCCCCATCAAGCTCGTGGGCCAGGGCGAGGGCATCAACGACCTCACCGGTTTCACGCCGCACGTTTTCGCACAAAAACTCGTCGGATAGGACAGTCATGACCATCGAACACGATTTCTTCGGAATTCTCGGCAGTGACGATGCTGGCGAGGTCTACTGGTCGGATTCGGCCGAACTGGGCGACCAGGACGTGCAGATCGACCTCAGCTCCCCCGACGAGGAGTCCGTCTCGACCGAAGCGCTCGACATTGCGGCGGCCATGGTCAACGACATCGAGGGACTCGATTCGCAGGCCCGCGAATCGCTCGTGGCCGACCTCAGCAAGGAGGGCTCGGTGACGGGCGCATACATCACGACCGAACTCGACGAAATGGATCCCGAGGTTCTCGACGACGCCCTGATCTGGGATTCGGGCGACAAACAAATCGATTTTCTGCGCTCCATCCAGCTGCAGCGGATCGGTTTCCACCCGCACCACTTCCGTAGCGAGGAGCACTTCGCGGTGCTCGAGTACTCGATCAGCCCCGATGACACCGACGCCCTGCTCGTGGTCACGATCGACGTGCACGGCGACCCCGTGCGGATCGCCGTCGAGCAGTAGCGCAGCAGTCCGGTCGGACGTCAGTGCCCCTCCTGGATGGTGCCCTTGGCCGGGTCGCCGAACGGCACGTTCTGCAGCACCTTGACGTCCGTGGGGGCGGCCAGTGCGTCATCGGTGAGCGCACCAAGTTCGGTGATTCCCGCGCCGGTCGCGTGCACCGCGAGGTCGGCGACGCTGGCCCAGCGCTCGACCATGACCACCAGGTCACCGTCGGTGTGCGCGGCATACAGTTCGCAGCCGGTCTCGGCGTGCACCGTGGGGGAGACCACGGCGAACGCGTCCAGGAGCTCCTGGCTGCGACCGGGCTTCGGGGTGAGTACGGCGACGACGACAACGGACATGGTGACTCCTGGCTTCGGATGCGGTTTGCGCACCCGAACAAACGTAGGCTCCGCGACCGGTTAAACTAAACGCATTATGGCTACTTTTGGAAACCTCTCAGATCGCCTGGCCGAGACGTTCAAGAATCTCCGCACCAAGGGCAAGCTCAGCGCGGCGGATGTCGACGGCACCGTGCGCGAGATCCGGCGCGCACTGCTCGACGCCGACGTCGCCCTCGAGGTGGTCAAGGACTTCACCGGCAAGGTGCGCGAGCGTGCCCTCGGCGACGAGGTCAGCAAGGCGCTGAACCCGGCCCAACAGGTCGTCAAGATCGTCAACGAGGAGCTCGTCGAGATCCTCGGCGGTCAGCAGCGCCGACTCGAATTCGCCAAGAAGCCGCCGACCATCATCATGCTCGCCGGCCTCCAGGGTGCCGGTAAGACCACCCTCGCCGGCAAGCTCGCGAAGTGGCTCGCGAAAGACGGCCACACCCCGATCCTGGTCGCGGCCGACCTGCAGCGCCCGAACGCGGTCACCCAGCTCGAGGTCGTCGGCGCCCAGGCGGGCGTGCCCGTCTACGCGCCCGAGCCCGGCAACGGCGTCGGCAACCCGGTCAAGGTCGCCCGCGACGGCGTCAAGTACGCGCAGCAGAAGATGCACGACGTGGTCATCGTCGACACCGCCGGACGCCTCGGCGTCGACGCGGAGATGATGAAGCAGGCCGCGGACATCCGCACGGCCATCGACCCCGACGAAGTGCTCTTCGTGATCGACGCCATGATCGGCCAGGACGCGGTGGCCACCGCCAAGGCGTTCCAGGACGGCGTCGACTTCACCGGCGTGGTGCTCTCCAAGCTCGACGGCGACGCGCGCGGCGGTGCGGCCCTGTCCGTGGCCTCGATCACCGGCCGTCCGATCATGTTCGCGTCGACCGGTGAGAGCCTCGACGACTTCGAGCCGTTCCACCCCGACCGCATGGCCAGCCGCATCCTCGACCTCGGTGACATCCTCACCCTGATCGAGCAGGCGCAGGGTGCCTTCGACGAAGACGAAGCACGCAAGATGGCGGAGAAGTTCTCCACCGACAGTTTCACCCTCGACGACTTCCTCGGGCAGATGCAGCAGCTGCGCAACATGGGTTCGATCAAGAAGATGATGAGCATGCTCCCCGGCGCCGGCGCCATGAAGCAGCAGCTCGAGAACTTCGACGAGCGCGAGATCGTGCGCACCGAGGCCATCATCCAGTCGATGACCAAGGCCGAGCGCACCACCCCGAAGCTGTTGAACGGATCCCGTCGGCTGCGCATCGCCCGCGGCGCCGGATCGACCGTGACCGAGGTCAACCAGCTCGTGTCCCGGTTCGAGCAGGCCGCCAAGATGATGAAGACGGTCGCCAAGGGCGGCATGCCCAACATCCCCGGCATGGGCCCGGTCCCCGGCGGCATGGGCGGCGGCGGCCGTGGCAAGCCGCAGCCCAAGAAGAAGGGCTCGAAGTCAGGCAACCCGGCCAAGCGCGCGGCGGAGAACCTGGCGATCGCGTCCGGTGAGAAGCCCGCTGGCGCAGGCCCCGGTGCGGGCGGCGGCACGGGCTTCGGCCTCGGCGGCGCCAGGAAGGCGGGCGGTCCCACCGAAGACGAGATGGCCGCCCTGCAGAAGATGCTCGGTCGGTGATACTGCGCCGCAAACGCTGAGCCGCTGACTGCGCTGCGGATGCCCCCGGCCGCCGGTTTAGGATGAGCGCATGACCTCCTCCACGCCTTCCTCCACGCCTTCCCCCAGGGCCGACCGAGTGCGTATCGGTGTGCAAATCGCCCCGCAGCACGCCCTCTATCCGAAGATTCGAGTGACCGTGGCGGAGGTCGAGGCCCTAGGCACGGACATCGCGTTCGACTGGGACCATTTCTTTCCGCTCTCCGGCGAGAAGAACGGCCTCCACTTCGAGTCTTGGACGCTCCTCGCGGCCTGGGCGGAGCAGACCTCCACCATCGAGCTGGGCGCGCTGGTCAACTGCAACGGCTACCGCAACCCCGACCTGCAGGCCGACATGGCGCGCACCATCGACCACATCAGCGGCGGCCGGTTCATCTTCGGCACCGGCTCCGGCTGGTTCGAGCGCGACTACGACGAGTATGGCTTCGAGTTCGGCACCGCGGGCACCCGCCTGGACGCCCTCGAAGCCGACCTCCCGCGGATCGAGGCGCGCTGGGCGAAGCTGAACCCGCCGCCCCTGCGCGACATCCCGGTGCTGATCGGCGGCGGGGGCGAGAAGAAGACCCTCCGGATCGTGGCGAGACATGCGGACATCTGGCATTCGTTTTCCACTCCCGCGGTGCTCGAGCACAAGCTCGGCGTGCTCTCGAAGTGGTGTGACACGGTGGGCCGGGACCTCTCCGAGATCGAGATCTCCACCGAGCTGCGGGCCCGCACCGTGACCGAGGCCGACGAGCTCTACGACCTAGGCGCCCGCCTGTTCACCCTTGGGCTGTCCGGCCCGCACTACGACCTGGCCTCGCTCACTGACTGGCTCGCCTGGCGTGATACAAAAAACGCGCTTGAGACGGGCTGCACCCGAGATGCGTGAGTCCTAATCGAGTGGTGGTATCGCTCCCGGAAGGTCAGTCCTGCCCGCACCACGTGGACGCTGATCATCACAGGCGGAACGCCGGCTTCGGTGGTGAACCAATTCGACGGAGATTTTGGTGTGAAACGGGTTTTTCGGTGTGTGACGGGCCGATTCCGCCAAAATCG
This sequence comes from Cryobacterium sp. TMT2-4, assembly GCF_004402575.1. Lineage (NCBI taxonomy): Bacteria > Bacillati > Actinomycetota > Actinomycetes > Micrococcales > Microbacteriaceae > Cryobacterium > Cryobacterium sp. TMT2-4. The sequence goes on from NZ_SOGE01000001.1 coordinate 216,192, forward strand.
CCGTCGAATTCGTTGGGGACGGAGTTGCTGCAGGGCCGCGGACCCGAGAGACACGGTGGCCGGAACGCACTCACATCCCGCGTCACGGTCCACTGCCTGCCTGCGTCGACATCACGAACACCCGGCTCGGAACCCCCAAGCCGCGATCCCGCATCGTCCACGGCCATGAAGGCTCAGTCAGCTATGCGGGGAGGCCCGTGCGGAGTTCGCGGGTTAGCGACTTCACGACGGCCGGCAGGCTGCCGCCGTGCGCCTCGGCGACGCGCAGCTGCCGCTGGTAGCTCGCACCCGCGGTGATGATCCGGTTCAGGCTCTGCAGCTCGTCCAGGCAGCCCAGACGCTCGGCGACGGGGGAGAGGATGCCGATCAGCCGGCGCACATCGTCGGTCACCAGGCTTTCGGCGCCCGCGGCATCCGTGATGATCTCGGCGTCCAGGCCGTAGCGAGCGGCCCGCCATTTGTTCTCACGAACGAACCACGGCTGCATCGGCCCGACCGTCTCGCCGGCGTCGAGACGCCCAGACATCCAGTCGACCAGGCACTGGATGAACGCGGCGATGGCGCCGAGTTCCTCCGTCGTGGACACGCCGTCGCAGGCGCGCACCTCGATGGTTCCCCATCGCGGCGAAGGACGGATGTCCCAGCGCACCTCGGTCGCATCCTCGATCACCCCGGTGGCCGTCATATCGGCCACGTAGCGCTCCCAGGCCTCCCAGTCCTGCAGGATCCACGGCAGGCCGGCGGTGGGCAACTGCTGGAACATGAGGGCGCGGTTGGAGGCGTAGCCCGTGTTCACGCCGGCCCAGAACGGGCTCGACGCCGACAGGGCCTGCAGGTGCGGTAGGTAGCCGAGCAGGCCGTTCAAAATCGGGATGACCTTGGCCTTGTCCTCGATCCCCACATGCACGTGGATGCCCCAGATCATCATGTTGCGGCCCCACCACTGGGTGCGGTCGATCAACCGCTGGTAGCGGGCCTCGTCCGTGACCTTCTGGTCGAACCACTGGCTGAACGGATGCGATCCGCTAGAGATGAGTTCGACGCCCCGCGGATCCGTGATGGCGCGCACCTCGTCAACCTGGACGGCGACATCCGTGACGGCGCCCGCAACTGTATGGTGCACCCCCGACACGAGTTCGACCGTGTTCAGGAGCAATTCCCCGGTGATGTGCGGATGCGGCGTGCCGTCGGGCGCGGCCAGAGCCGTCAGCACCTCTTCGGCCAGGCAGACCAGGTCACCCGACTCGCGGTCGACGAGGGCGAGTTCCCACTCGATGCCAATGGTTGACCGTTTCGACCGGGCAAATTCGATCCCCATGCGCGGTCCTTCCGATCCTGGTTCACCCCTTCGGGCGTGGTTGTGTGACAATCCTGACACCGATTGGCGAAGCGGCGCCCCAGCCGGACGCGGGTCCGGTGATGACCGCGCCGCCCAGCCGGTCGATTATCAGAAAGTCGTCGATGTCTGACAGAATAGTTAGTCGAGTTCTCTTGCGTCCGACCCTCTACTCAGGCGCAGGAAAAAACCTTATTGAGCTTGTGCCGAGTGTGCCCCCACGCTCACGGCCCTCAGTTCGCCAAAAATCAAATACACAGGAGAATTGTGGCTGTCAAAATTCGTTTGAAGCGCATGGGCAAGATCCGTGCACCGTACTACCGCATCGTCGTTGCCGACGCGCGCACCAAGCGCGATGGTCGTGTCATCGAAGAGATCGGCATCTACCACCCCACGCAGGAGCCCTCCGTCATCGAGGTCAAGTCCGAGCGTGCCCTGTACTGGCTGGGCGTTGGAGCACAGCCGACAGAGCAGGTTGAGGCTCTCCTCAAGCTGACCGGCGACTGGGGCATCTTCAAGGGTGACAAGAACGCCGTCAGTACCGTGAAGTTCAAGGAGCCGAAGGCTCCGTTCGTCGCCGACGAGAAGAAGAAGCCGGTTCTGAAGCCGAAGGCCGTCAAGCCTGTGGCCAAGGAAGAGGCACCCAAGGAGACCGAGGCTGCCGCGGAGGCAACCGAAGAGGACAAGGCGTAATTTTGCTCGCTCCCGCGCTTGAGCATCTTGTCAAGGGGATCGTCGATCACCCGGACGATGTGCATGTTGTGACCCAGACGTCCCCACGGGGCGAGGTTCTCGAGGTTCGTGTGAGCCCCGAAGACCTCGGCCGCGTGATCGGGCGTTCCGGGCGCACCGCCAAGGCACTGCGCACCCTCGTGGCCGCGCTGGCCGACGGCCGGCGCGTGCGCGTTGACGTCGTCGACACCGATTTCTGAACTGGTAAATGAGTAGTTGGATATGAGTTCGGTGAACGACAGTACGACTCCGCGCAGCCAGTTGAGGGTGGGGCGCCTGACCAAGGCGCACGGTCTCAAGGGCGCGATCAAGCTGGAATTGTTCACGGATGACCCGGGACGTCGTTTCGTCCCGGGCGCCGTGTTCACCCTGCAGGTGCCCACGGGTTCACCCTGGCACGGCAAGAAAATCGAGCTCGTCGAGCTCCGCTGGTACAACCAGCACGCGGTCGGCTTCTTCAAGGATGTCCCCGACCGTGAAGCGGCCGAAGCCCTCGCCAAGGCGATCCTCTGGATCGACCAAGACGACGCGGAACAGTCCGGCGAAGAAGACGCCTGGTACGACCACCAGTTGATCGGCCTCTCCGTCGTGCGCGACGGCGTCCAGATCGGAACCATCGCGCGGCTGGAGCACCTTCCCGCGCAGGACCTGTTGATCGTGAAGACCCCCGCCGCCGAGGTCATGATCCCATTCGTGAAGGCCATCGTGCCCTCCGTCGACATCGCGACCGGCATCGTCACCATCACCCCGCCTCCCGGCTTGCTCGAAGAGCTCCCGGAGGAACCGGACGACGACGATGACAACGTCGACAATAGTGACAACACCGCAGCCACGGCTGCCCCCGAAACTGAATCAGAACCCCAGGCCGAGGTTGACGGAGCCCCCGGCCGGAGCTGAAACACCTCCTCGGGGAGAGGCGCGCCGCGCCCGACCGGCTCCCCACCTCGTCACGACGCGGCAGACCTCTTATTGGAGCACCGTCGCATGTCGTACGTTAAACCGAGCCAACTCGTCGATGACATCACTCACTCCGGCATGCTTAAAACGCAACTGACCCTGGGGCAAATGGTGATGCGGGGTGCGCTTGCCGGGGCGATTCTCGGAGCGGCCACGACCGTCGCCTTAACCGCCACGGCCCAGACCGGGCTGCCGATCGTCGGGGCCGTGCTCTTCCCGGTCGGATTCGCGATGATCCTGCTATTGGGCCTCGAGCTGGTCACCGGTAGCTTCGCCCTTGTCCCGCTTGCGATCATGGAAAGGCGCACGACGGTCACCCGGGGACTCAGGAACTTCTTCGTGGTCATTCTCGCCCACCTCTTCGGGGCCGGACTGTACGCCTTCCTCTACACGACGTCGATCACTTACTTGGGCACGGACATGTCCGACCCGATGGTCCAGGCCATCATCGACCTCGCCGAGCACAAGGTGCTGCCCTACGAGGCGGTCGGTGCCGGCGGCATCCTTGTCGTGATCATCAAGGCCATGCTCTGCAACTGGATGGTCGCCATCGGCACCATCATGTTCTATACGTCCAAGTCCACGGGGGGCAAGATCCTCGCGATGTGGCTGCCGGTGACGACCTTCTTCAGCCTCGGCCTCGAGCACGCGATCGTCAACATGTTCGCGATCCCGGCCGGCATCATGCTCGGCGCCGACGTCACGGTCGGGCAGTGGTGGGTATGGAACCAGGCCCCGGTGCTCCTCGGCAACGTCCTGGGCGCCATCCTCTTCACCGCGCTGCCAATCTACTTCTCGCACCGTACCCATGTGAACCGCGCCCCGGCATCCGGTGAAGCAGTCGACGTCGACGCGGAGGTGGCCGCCGAGGCGACCGAGCCTGCCGAACCCACGCTCGTTCGCTCGTAGACTTCTCCCGTGCGTATCGACATCATCACGATCTTTCCGGAGTTCTTCTCCGTCCTCGACGTCTCCCTGGTCGGCAAGGCCCGGCAATCGGGGCTGATCGACCTTCGGGTGCACAACCTGCGCGACCACACCCACGACCGGCACCACTCCGTCGACGACACGCCCTACGGCGGCGGCGCCGGCATGGTGATGAAGCCGGAGCCATGGGGTGACGCGATCGACGCGATCCTCACCGACGTGCACCCGGGTGCCGAGCCGCCGGATGCGTCCGTCATGCCCGAAACGACGGCGACGGATGCCAGTCCGCTCCTGATCTTCCCGTCCCCGGCTGGGGATTTGTTCACGCAGGCCATGGCCCGGGAGTTGGCCGAGGAATCGAACCTCATCTTCGGCTGCGGACGCTACGAGGGCATCGACCAGCGGGTCTTCGACCACTTCGAGCAGGACGGCCGGGTGCGCTTGGTCAGTCTCGGCGACTACGTGCTCAACGGGGGAGAGGTGGCCGTGATGGCCATGATCGAGGCCGTCGGTCGTCTGATCCCGGGGGTCGTCGGCAACCCGGAAAGCCTTGTCGAGGAATCCCACGAGGACGGCCTCCTCGAATATCCGAGCTACACGAAGCCCGCGGCCTGGCGCGGCCTCGACGTTCCGTCGGTGTTGCTCAGTGGCAACCACGGCGCCGTCGCGGCGTGGCGGCGGGAGCAGCAATTCTTGCGCACGGCCCGGGTGCGCCCGGACCTTCTGCCGCCAGCGAACTGAGCTCGCCGGAGCAGATCGCCCGGGTAGTCTGATTCCGTGTTCGTACGCAGGTTCTTCTACTACTGGCAGTTCATTGCCGTCCTCGTGCTTCCGGCGTGGCTCCTGGTCGGCGCCTCCGTTTACGGCAGCGGCGGCTGGGACGTGGTCGGCAGCTTCTTCGGCGGCCTCGTGGTCGGTGTGGGCCTGCTCGCCGTGAGCCTGATCTTCTTCGCCCGCACCGAGGTGCGCAGCACCCGCATGGTGTCGTGGGCCGACGTGGGCATCCTCACGCTCTGGCACGCCCTGATCGTGGGCATGGGCTTTACCTACGGCGTCGCGCCGGGCCTCGCCGCGCTGGTGATCGTGGTCGGAATCGGCGCGTTCTGGTTCGCCATCTGGGAGCTGATCGCCGCCGCCCGCCGCAGCATGCGGGCCATGATGCTCCTGGTCGAGGAGACGGCGAGGGGCCCCGCGTTCCTGCCGACCGTGCCGCCCACGCTGCCGCCGACCGACGGTTTCAACCCCACGCCGGATCCCTCCGTCATCATCGTGCGCGAGCATCCACTCCGCCCGACCGGGGAGTCGTTCGAGAAGAAGGAATCCGGGAAGAAGCACGGTCAGGCGCCGGAGGCCTGACCTTCACCCAGCTTTTGCGGGCATGGTGCGTTTCGTGACATAATCATCGTTTGTGCCGTGGCAAGCCTCTGCCACAGGGGAGCTGCAACGTATCGGCACGAAACAAACTCATTCATTTGCTGATTCGCTCGCCTCGCGTGTCGGATCGCATAAGCCGTAGTCGTCCTGTGGCGGATACAGAGAGCGAACAGTATGCATATTCTCGACCAGGTGGATGCCCCATCCCTCCGCAAGGACATTCCGGCGTTCCGCGCCGGCGACACCGTCAAGGTCCACGTCAACATCGTTGAGGGCGCTCGCTCTCGTGTGCAGGTCTTCCAGGGAGTCGTCATCGGACGCTCCGGCGAAGGCGTGCGCGAAACGTTCTGCGTACGCAAGGTCAGCTTCCAGGTCGGCGTCGAGCGTACCTTCCCGGTGCACTCCCCGGTGATCGACCGCATCGAGGTCGTCACCCGTGGTGACGTGCGTCGCGCGAAGCTGTACTACCTGCGCAACCTGCGCGGCAAGAAGGCCAAGATCAAGGAGAAGCGCGACTAACACCCGTCGCAGTCGACTTCCAGCTTGCGCTGAATTCCCCCTGAGCTCCTCACCCGTACACTGGGTCAGGAGCTCAGGCGGTTTAATGACAGATAATTCTCTGCCCACGCGATCCAATCGCCAGGGAACAGAAACAAAGCGCAAGAAGCGCGGCGTTGCACTCTTTATACGTGACCTGCTGGTCATCTTCGTGGTGGCGCTGCTCATCTCGTTCCTGATCAAGACGTTCCTGGTGCGCTCGTTCTACATTCCCTCCGGGTCGATGGAGACCACCCTCCTGATCAACGACCGGATCATCGTGAACCAGCTCGAACCGAAACTGATCCCGGTCGAACGCGGCGACGTCGTCGTGTTCCGGGATCCGGGCGGCTGGCTGCTGCCGCAGGCGCCCCTCGAGCAGAACGCCGTCATCGCCGCCGTGGACTGGGTCATGGCCGCGGTGGGGCTGTCGGCGCCGGACAGCAACGACCACCTGATCAAACGCGTCATCGGGCTGCCGGGCGACCACGTCACCTGCTGCAACCCGCTCGGCCAGATGAGCGTCAACGACGTGCCTCTGTCCGAACCCTATGTGTCTCTGCCGACCGGGGAGACGAGCGTTTCGCAGGACGACTTCGACATCGTCGTGCCGGACGGCTCGCTCTGGGTGATGGGTGACAACCGCTACAACTCCAAGGACTCCCGCTACAACACCGAGACCCCCGGCAAGGGGTTCGTGCCCATCGACAACGTCGTCGGGCGCGCCCTCGTGATCAGCTGGCCGACCGCGCGCTGGTCTTGGCTCGACGACTACCCGGAGGTCTTCCAGGGCGTCCCCACGGAGACGAGGTAGGGAATGGTCGTGGATCCGACCCTCGACATCGAACGGGCGTTGCTGGCCGCCGGGGCGACCTGCGTGATCGGCGTCGACGAGGTCGGCCGCGGCGCCCTTGCCGGTCCGGTGGGGGTAGGTGTGGCCGTCGTCAACGCCTCAGCTTCGGCCTTCCCGGCCGGTTTGCGCGACTCCAAGATGCTCAGTGAACCCCGGCGCGGGCTCCTTGCGCCGCTGGCTGTCGCCTGGGCGCTGCACTCAGCGGTCGGCCTCGCGACGCCGCTGGAGGTCGACCGACTGGGCATCATCGCCGCGCTCGGCCTGGCCGGCAAGCGGGCCCTCGCGCAGCTGTTCGCGGCCGGGGTCGACATCACCGGCGCCGTGGTGCTTTTGGACGGCAACGACGACTGGCTGAACAGGGCACTGAGCACTCCGCTCAACGTGGTGACCCGCGTGCGGGCCGACCAGGACTGCGCGTCGGTGGCCGCGGCATCCGTGATCGCGAAGGTGCACCGCGACGCTCTGATGATCGAGGCGGATGCCGTGACGCCCGGCTACGAGTGGGCCGGCAACAAGGGCTACGGCAGCCCCGCCCACATGGCGGCGATCGCCCTGCTCGGACCCACTCTGCTGCATCGCAAATCCTGGCTGAAGATCACAGCGTAGGATTGAGGAACCATGGAAGAAGATGAATTCGAGGACTACGACCGCGAGGTCGAGCTGGCCCTGTACCGCGAGTACCGAGACGTTGTGGGGCAGTTTCAGTACGTCGTCGAGACCGAACGACGCTTCTATCTCGCGAACGAGGTCGAGCTGGTGCGCCGTGACACGGAGCACGACTTCTACTTCGAATTGACCATGAAAGATGTCTGGGTCTGGGACGTCTACCGTTCCGACCGGTTCGTGAAGTCGGTGCGGGTGCTGACCTTCAAAGACGTCAACGTCGAGGAACTCGCGTCCAAGGAGTTCGAACTGCCGAAGGAACTCGCGCTCGACGAGTAGCACAACGAAGACTCAGGCCTGGGGGTCTGCACACTCGGCGCAACGATGCGGTCGAGAACGAAGGGTATGTCTTTTGCTTCAGGAATCTGATCGCGCTCTGGCCTCGTGGATCAACCGGGAGGCACTCGCTGAAGAGATGATCCCCTTGATCGGCCGTCTGTATCGGGAAAATCACGTCGTCACGAGCGTGCACGGCCGGGGACTGGTCAACCAGTCGGTGATCGGACTGCTCAAGGCGCACCGCTTCGCGCGCCACATCGACGATGTGGAACTGCCCCTGGAGGAGACCCTGCCGCTGCTGCAGACCCTTAGCACCCTCCGGCTCGGGACCGCGTCGATCGACCTCGGCCGGCTGGCCATGACCTACAAACTCGAGGGTGCCGGGCGCGGCCGGGAGGAATTCCTCCGGGCCGAGCTGGCGGATGTCGTCGACCGGCAGGGTGACTTCGTCACCGCGGGCACGGATGTCGTGCTGTACGGCTTCGGCCGGATCGGACGTCTCCTCGCGCGCATCCTGATCGACCACGCCGGCGGGGGACAGGGATTGCGCCTGCGGGCCATCGTGGTGCGCCGCGGGTCGGACAACGACATCGTCAAGCGGGCGAGCCTGCTGCGCCGCGACTCGGTGCACGGACCATTCGAGGGCACCATCACCGTCGACCCGGTGGGCAACACGATCCTCGCCAACGGCACGCTGATTCAGGTCATCTACTCGAGCGACCCGGCCACCGTCGACTACACCCGATACGGCATCCAGAACGCTGTCGTGGTCGACAACACGGGACGCTGGCGCGACGCCGACGGACTCCGCCAGCACTTGGCCTGCCCGGGTGTCGCCCGGGTGCTGCTCACGGCTCCGGGCAAGGGCGCGCTGAAGAACATCGTGCACGGCATCAACCACGACGCCATCACCGCGGACGACACCATCATCACGGCGGCATCCTGCACCACCAACGCGATCACGCCCGTGCTCAAGGCCGTGAACGACCGCTTCGGTATCCGGGAAGGCCATGTGGAGACGGTGCACTCGTTCACCAACGACCAGAACCTGATCGACAACTTCCATTCGGGCGACCGCCGCGGGCGCAGCGCCGCCCTGAACATGGTGATCACCGAGACAGGGGCCGCGAAGGCCGTCGCCAAGGCGCTGCCCGAGCTGGCCGGCAAGCTCACCGGCAACGCCATCCGGGTGCCCACGCCCGACGTGTCGATGGCGATCCTCAACCTCACCCTCACGCAGGGCACCACCAAGGACGAGCTCAACACCTACCTGCGCACCATGTCGCTGCACTCCGAGTTGCACAAGCAGATCGACTACATCGACTCGCCCGAGGTGGTCTCCAGCGACTTCCTCGGCTCCCGCCGGGCCGGCATCGTCGACGGCCTGGCCACCATCTGCACCGACACGAAGGCCGTGCTGTACGTCTGGTACGACAACGAATACGGGTACAGCTGCCAGGTCATCCGGGTGCTCGAGGAGATGGCGGGCGTGCATCCGCCGGTGTTCCCGAAGGTGTTGATCGAGCCGGTCGCCCTGGTCTGAGTCACCGAGCGGCGTTGGCCCGGGTTCGGGTCAGCGCGGCCGGGGCTCGCAGATCACGACCGGGATATCACGGCCGGTTTTCTGCTGGTAGCCGTCGTAGCCCCGATAGGCAGCCACGATCTGCGGCCACAGCTCGGCTTTTTCCGCGGGGGACGCGGTTCGCGCCCGCAGCTTCAGGGTGGTGCCGCGCACGGTCAGCTCGACGTCGGGGTTCGCTACCAGGTTGAGATACCACTGCGGGTGGCGGTCGTCGCCGCCCTTCGAGGCGATCAGCACGAAGCGTTGGTGCCCGTGCACGGGGGCGGTGAGCATGGTCGTGCGACGCTTGCCGCTGGAGCGGCCGATGGTGTGCAGCTCGACCGCCGGCATCGACCCGAACGAGGCGAGCAGGCGCCCGCCGGAGGCCGTCAGCACCGCGCGGTGCAGCACGCTCATCGTCTTCATCTGCAGATCCGTCAGCCGATTACGCAGTCCCATGCCTCCAGCCTACGAGGTGAACAGGGGCGACCGACGGATGTCCCGGCGTCTTCTGCCCCGCTACAGCGGTAGCGCCCCGGCAATGTCCACCAGCGCGGCCTCCAAGTTGACGCCCCAGGTCTCCAGCAGCGCGAACAGCACGCCGTAGCCCGCATAGGCGGTGACCGGGATCAGCAGCAGCCACTCCCGCAGGGAGCCGGCGTTGCCCAGCACCGGCACGGACAGGTAGCCGCCCGATGACCACAGATTCTCGAGCACCGGCACCTGGCACCACCATCTGGGCGGTTTCGGGATCCACGGCCAGAACAGGGGCAGCCCGCCGGTGGTGAGCAGGTCGCCCAGAAGGTGCACGCCGTAGCCCAGTGTGAAGCAGATCACGAACCACGAGTGCTGCTCCGGGGCGAAAACGGCGATGAAAGCCGCCACGGCGAAGCCGATCGCCCAGGCCAGCCCCCACGACTGCTTCGAGAGGCCGAGCACCTTGGCCGCAAACGCGATCGCCGCGGCGCTCATCAGGGCCGGGCCGACGCGCACCGGTTCCGTGGCCCAGACGGGCTCCCAGAGCACCAGACCGATCACGGTGGCGAGCAGCCACGCCGAGAACAGGCCGAGCAGGCTGTGCAGGCCGTGCCGGTGGCCGCCGGAGGCCCGGGAGATCCCCGTGGTGACGAGCCGGCCGAGCACGGGGACGGATTGCGAGATGGTGGCCGAGTTGTGGTCGGCGTCGGCGAGGAGGGCCGCCCCGGCGCAGAGCAGCGAGCCGGCGATCGTGCCGACGGGCGTCACAGGAAAGAGCCCGAGGCCGTGCCCGGCGGTCGCCGTGACGGCGATCCAGGCGGCGGCGCCGGTCATGGCATGGTGTGCACCCATCATGAGAGGGGGTCCTAACTGGTCCAAGTCTGATTCAGGCCGTCGGGGGCATGCCGAGCCTCGACTAAGCCGGTTCACCAGTTCCCGTTCAACTGTAGGTGGCTTCCGCTCCCCGCCCGTGCCGGCCGGCACTAGCGTGGGGGCATGAGCACACCGGTTCCGTCCGCGCCCGCCGCGGCATCCGTCGTCGTGGAGCAGGCGCTGGCCCTGGCCCCGCTGATCGACGGCCACAACGACTGGGCGTGGGAGTGCCGGCAGAGCCGCGACTACTCCGTGGAGGGTCTCGGGGGCGGTCTGTCCACCGACACCGACATCGCCAGGCTGCGGGCAGGGCAGGTCGGAGCGCAGTTCTGGTCGGTCTACGTCAGCGACGACCTTACAGGCGCCGACGCCGTGCAGGGCACGCTTGAGCAGATCGACTGGGTCTACCGCCTCGCCGCGCGCTACCCCGACGACTTCGGCATCGCGCGCAGTGCCGCCGACGTGGAGGCCGCCCGAGCGATCGGGCGCATCGCCTCCCTGCTCGGCGCCGAGGGCGGACACAGCCTCAACGACTCCCCGGCCGCGCTGCGCATGTTCGCCCGGCTGGGCGTGCGCTACCTCACCCTCACCCACGTGCACAACACGACCTGGGCCGACTCGGGCACCGATGAACCCGAGCACGGTGGCCTCACACCCCGCGGCGTCGACTACGTGCACGAACTCAACCGGCTGGGCATGCTGGTCGACCTCTCGCACGTCTCCCCGGCCACGGCGCACGCGGCGTTGGACGCGTCCGACTCGCCCGTCATCTTCAGTCACAGCTCCTGCCGGGCCCTCAGCGACCACCCCCGCAATGTGCCCGACGACGTGCTGTGCCGACTGGCCGCCAACGGCGGGGTGCTCATGCTCACCTTCGTGCCCCAATTCCTGTCCGAGGACTACTCGGTCTGGTTCGAGGGCGACCGGGCCGGGCCGGCGCCGGTCGTGACGCTGACGGATGTCGCCGACCACGTCGAACACGCCCGCCGCGTCGCCGGAATGGCCCACATCGGCCTCGGAGGCGACTTCGACGGCACCGACGAGTTCCCTGCCGGCCTCGAAGGCGTCGACGGTTACCCGGCGCTGCTGTCCGAGTTGGCCCGGCGCGACTGGTCGGCCGCCGACCTCGCGGCTCTTGCCGGCGCCAACGTGCTGCGGGTGTTGCGCGAGACGGATGCCGCGTTCGCGGCCGCCGGACACGCGGCATCCGGCGCCTCGGTGCCCCGGTTGGTGCGCTGAGCATGCCGGGCCGGCGTGTTCCGCCAACCCTGCCGGTGCCCGGCTCCGAATCAGTGTCATGACCCCTCGACGACGCCCTGCCTTCTGGATCACCGTGTGGATCGCCGCCGCCGTGCTGCTCGCGGGGGCGGTGGCCCTGGCAATGCTCGCCCAGAGCGGCGTCCTGGGCCGCGGCCTGGGCGAGGCCGACCCGGGTCCCGCGGCCCGCGGCCCCGGCGAGACCGTGGTCGCCTTCTACGGCGACTCCTACACGCGCGGCACCGGCGGCTCGGCTGCGGACAAACGTTGGTCGACCATCGTCTCGGCCGAGCGCGACTGGACCGAGGTCAACCCGAGCCGCAACGGCCTCGGCTTCGTGAACCAGCGGCGGGGGGATGATCTGATCGACCAGGTCATCGCTGCCAGGCCGGACATCGTGATCAGCACCATGGGGCTCAACGACAACTTCTCGATGCCGTCCCGCGCCGACGAGATCGAGGCGGCGATCACCCGCGACTTCGAGACGATCCGGGCGGCCCTGCCAGAGGCGCGCCTCATCGTCGTGGAGCCGTTCTGGTACACCGAGGAGCGCCCGGACTCCGTGGAGCAGATCATCGGCTGGGTTCAGGCGGCCGCGCTCGGCGCCGACGCAGACTACATCTCCGGCGCCTCCTACTGGCTCGACGGGCACCCCGAGTGGATGGCCGACGACGGCCTGCACCCCAATGACGCCGGCTACGCAGCCCTCGCCGAGCGGATGGACGCGGCGCTCGCCGCGCTGGGGCTGTAGCTCGCCGCGCTGGGGCTGTAGCTGAGGGAGTCCTGATCGATTGGTTGTATCGCTCCCGCTACGGCAGAGCTGATTGCACCGCGTGGACGCTGGTCAGCACAGACGGACCGCCGTGCCGGCGTCGAATTCGTTCGGGACGGTGGTGCTGAAGGCCGGGCCGGGGGGTGGTCCTCCCCAGACGCGGCCGCGCCGCCGACCGCACAGCTTCTCGACCCCGCGAGCGCCGGGAGCGCCTACCCGGCACGCTGGGGGCGGAGGTGCTCGTGGCACGCAAAGACGAACTGGGCAGGCAGGGCGAGGAGTGCGCCGCCCTCTTCCTCGCCGCCGCCGGCTACCGGGTCGTGGAGCGCAACTGGCGCTGCGGGCAGGGTGAGATCGACCTGGTCGCCGAGCTCGGGGGAGAGGTCGTCTTCGTCGAGGTGAAGACGCGTTCGGGAACCCGCTTCGGGCATCCGTTCGAGGCCATCACTGTCGCCAAGCTCGCCCGGCTGCGTCGCCTCGCGGCGGCGTGGTGCGAACAGGCGGATGCCCGGCCCGCCCGCATCCGTGTCGACGCCATCGCCGTGATCATCCGTCCCGGCACCGAGCCCGTGATCGAGCACCTGACGGGCGTGTTCTGATGGGGCTCGCCCGCACGCATGCGGTGGCCCTGGCCGGGATGACCGGGGCACTAGTCGAGGTGGAGGCCGACATCTCCGGGCAGCTGCCGGGTATCATCCTGATCGGGCTGCCCGATGCGGCCCTGTCGGAGGCCACCGAGCGGGTGCGGGCTGCGGCGAAGAACTCGGGCTGTCCGCTCACCCGCAACAAGCTCACCATCAACCTCTCCCCGGCGTCGTTGCCGAAGCACGGGTCGGGCTTCGACCTGGCCATCGCGCTGGCCTGCCTCGGGGCCGACCAGGTGGTCTCGGCCGCGTCGGTGGGCCGGGTGGTGCACATCGGCGAGCTGGCCCTCGACGGACGGCTGCGGCCGACGCCGGGCATGCTCCCGGCGGTGATCGCGGCCTCCCGGCTTGGCCACGGCACGGTGATGGTGCCCGCCGGCAACGTCGATGAGGCGTCCCTCGTGCCGGGCGTGCGGGTGATCGGTGTCGCCTCCCTGCGGGACGCCGCCATCTGGCATGGCGCCGAACTCGAACCGATCCCGGTTGACCCCATCCTCGTTCCCGGCGACGCCGCGGCGGAGACGGCCGAACCCGACCTGGTCGACATCATCGGCAATGACGATGCGATCCTGGCGTTGCAGATCGCGGCGGCCGGCGGTCACCACGTCTTCATGGTGGGGCCGCCCGGCGCCGGCAAGACCATGCTGGCGGCCCGGCTGCCCGGACTGCTGCCCGACCTCGACGCTGAGGCCTCCCTCGAGGTCAGCTCCATGCGGTCGCTCAGCGGCCGCGCCGTCGGGCGCGCCCTGATCACCCGCCCGCCGCTTGAGGCCCCGCACCACACGGCGACGGCGGCGGCCATGGTCGGCGGAGGCAGCGGGCAGGTCCGGCCTGGCGCGGCGGCGCGCGCCTCGCACGGGGTGCTCTTCCTCGATGAGGCTCCCGAATTCGCCTCGGCGGTGCTCGACGCGCTCCGGCAGCCGCTGGAATCCGGGGTGATCAGCATTCACCGCGCCAACGCGGTCGCTCACTTCCCGGCCCGCTTCCAGCTGGTGATGGCGGCCAACCCGTGCCCCTGCGGGCAGTACGGCGCCCCTGACCTGGACTGCACCTGCCCGCCGAGCTCCCGGCGACGGTACTTGGCGCGCATTTCGGGACCGCTGCTGGACCGTATCGACATTCAGCTGCGGGTGCAGCGCATCACTGCCGCCCAGCTGAGGCTGGCCACCGAGACGCCCCGACTGGCGAGCGCCGTCGCCCGCGGACGGGTGATCGAGGCCCGAGCCGCCGCGGCCCAGCGCCTCGCCGGCACGCCGTGGACGCTGAACTCCGATGTGCCCGGCCCCTGGCTGCGCGGCCCCCAGGCCCGGCTGGGCAGAGCGGCCACGGCCATCCTTGACCGGGCGCTTGAACGCGGAGGCATCACCATGCGCGGATATGACCGAGTACTGCGGGTGGCCTGGTCCATCGCCGACCTCGAGGGCGTGTCCCGGCCCGGCATTGAACAGGTAGGGCAGGCCTTGTACCTGCGGAAGGGAATGACGTCATGATGCTGTTTGGGCTGGAGGAATCCACGGTGGTTGCGCTGACCGGGGGCGTGCGGGCATCCGCCGGGTCTGGCCCGACAGATGCCGCGGCCGCCGCCGATGTGTTCGCGCGCGCCGCGTGGACCGGCATCTCGGAGCCGGGCGACGGCGCCGCCGGACTGCTCGTGCAGGGGCTGGGGGCCGGGCCGGCACTCAGTGCCGTCATCGACCTGTGGACCGGGGCCCGGCTCGCGGGCGCGCTGGCCGCAACGGGGTTGCCACTGACCGACGACCTGCAGGCCCTACTGGAGCAGGCCCTGCAACGCTGGCGGCCGCGGTTATCCTCGGCCGAGGTGATCCGTTCCCTGCAGCAGGCGGCGCGCGCGTCCGCCGGGCTCCTGGTGCCCACTGATGCACATTGGCCGAGAGGCGTCGACGACCTGGCAGTCCACGCGCCGATCGCACTCTGGTGGCGGGGCATCCCGACCGCTCTGACGGCGCTGTCCAACTCGATCGCCCTGGTGGGTGCCCGCGCGGCCACCGGCTACGGCGAGCATGTGACGATGGAGGCCTCCGCCGGGCTCGTCGACCGCGGCTTCCTCATCGTCTCCGGGGCGGCGTACGGCATTGACGGCATGGCGCACCGGGCGGCACTGGCCAGCTCGGGGCTGACCGTCGCTTTCCTCGCCGGGGGAGTGGACCGCTACTATCCGAGCGGCCACGACGCCCTGCTGAGCCGCATCGCCACGATGGGGGCGATCATTTCCGAACTGCCCTGCGGGGCCGCGCCCACCAAGTGGAGGTTCCTGCAACGCAACCGGTTGATCGCCGCTGCCAGCGCGGCCACGGTCGTGCTCGAGGCCGGCTGGCGCTCGGGTTCGCTCAACACTGCCGGGCAT
Organism: Cryobacterium sp. TMT2-4; assembly: GCF_004402575.1. Taxonomy (NCBI): domain Bacteria; kingdom Bacillati; phylum Actinomycetota; class Actinomycetes; order Micrococcales; family Microbacteriaceae; genus Cryobacterium; species Cryobacterium sp. TMT2-4. The sequence goes on from NZ_SOGE01000001.1 coordinate 231,799, forward strand.
GCCGCCGCTCTCGGCCGGCCGCTCGGGGCCGTTCCGGGCCCGGTGACCTCGCCGACGTCGGCCGGCTGCCATCGGCTGATCCGCGAGTATGACGCCGTTTGCGTCAGCACAGCCGCGGAAATGGCCGAACTGGTGGGCGAACGGATGCTGGGCCTCACCCTCGACCTGCCGCCCGCCGATGGAGACACGGCCGGGTTCGGCGGCCGCACGAGCGAGCAGGTGCGCGTGTTCGACGCTCTGAGCACGCGGGCGGCGCGCAGCGTGACCGACATCGCCCGTCGGGCCGGACTGTCGATGTCAACGGTGCAGGGGTCCCTCGGCGCCCTCGACCTGGAGGGGGTGGTTCGGGAGAAGGAGACCGGCTGGGTGCGCGGCCGGTAACGGTTCGCCGTTCACCCGACCACCCCCCTGGTCGTCCCCGTCCTTTCGGCGTACGAGCACGTCGACCGTGGCCCCGTCGTTGTCATCCATGATCACTGGAAGACTCCTGATCACTGGACGATCGTGACGATGACGGAGGCGCTCACAAGCCCCGAAGCTTCCGCCGTGAACGTGTACAGGCCCGCTTGATTGCCTTGGTAACTGACCTGGCAGCCACTGAACGTAGCAACACCGTTGAGAGAAGTCCTGGTTGTCGCCGCGCACGACAGCGTGCCGGATCTGTTGGACGGTGGACTCGCAGAGAGCGTGACGCTTACAGCGGCGTTCGCTGTGTTGCCGAAGGCATCCTGGATCGTGATTTCCGGCTGAGGCACGAAGAAGTCGTTCCTCTTATGGCTCTTCTGAGGGAATGTTCCGGTGAAAGCGAGTTTTGACGCGGCCCCGGCCGAGATCGTGGTGGTGTTGCTCGTGGCCGTGATGGGGCCTGCCACGACGGCCGTCAGTGTGTAGGCGCCGGCCTTGTCGATCCGACAACCGGTGAAGGTCGTGACGCCGGCGGTGCTGGCGGAAGCACACGCGGACAGGGTGGCCCCGACGGGTGTGTTGGTGAGGCTCAATGTCACGGCTGCGGTGCTGTTCGTGACGGTGTTGCCACCGGCATCCTGCACCGTGACAACCGGTTGGGTGGAGAAGGCACTCTGACTGATGGCGGTGCTGGTCGGGAAGGCGATGGCTAGTTTCGCTACGGAGCCGACCGATATGGTGAGGCTGCTGGACTCGGCCGTCCAGGTCCCTGAGGCCGCCGTGAGTGTGTAGCTGCCGGGTTTGTCGATCCGGCAACCGGTGAAGGCCGCGACACCGGACGCGGCCGCGAGCGGGTTGCCTGAGGTGCAGGACAGCGCGGCGCCTGCCTGGGTCGTGAAGCTGAGGCTGATGGGGGCAGTGCTGGTGGTGACGGCGTTTCCGAACGCATCCTGCACGGCAATGACAGATTGGGTTGAGAACGGGGTTCCGCCGCTACTGCTATTGGCGGGCTATGCGGTGAAGGCGAGTCTCTCAGGGGGCCCGGCGGTGACGTTGATGCCGTTGCTCGTGGCGTCGGCGAGCCCGGCCGAGCTGGCGGTGAGCGTGTAGCTGCCGGCCTTGTCGATCTGGCAGCCGGCGAAGGCGGCGATGCCTGAGACGGCAGTCCGGGCGTTCGCGGCGCAGGTCAGGCTGGCCCCGGCGGGTGAGGTGAGGCCGAGGCTGATTGTTGCGGTGCTGCCGGTGATGGAGAAGTCAACGGCAGGTTGGGTGAAGGACAGTTTCTTCGCGGAGCCCACGGAAACGGTCAGGGCGGTGCTCGTGGCGGCGGTCAGGGCACCGGAGGCCGCGGTGAGCGTATAGGTGCCAGCCCTGTCGATGGCGCAGCCGGTGAAGACCGCGACACCGGATGCTGCCGCCAGCGGGTTGGTTGGGCACGTGAGCCTGGCGTCGGCGGGCGACCCGGTGATTGCCAGTGTGACCGGGCTGGTACTGGTGGGCACGGTGTCTCCGGCGGCATTCTGGATCGCGACGCTGGGCTGGGCAGTGAAGACGGCGCCGCTGGTCGCGTCGGACGGTTGGGCCTGGAACGCGACTTTCGTCGGATTCGAAATCGTCACGCTGCCACTGGGGGCGCTCGCCGCGGTCCAGCCGTTGTAGACGGCGGTGACCGTGTAGGTATAGTCGCCGGTCAGAACGAGCAGGTCGTCGCAAAACGCGGTGGCCACGATGATGGTCGGGCTGGTGCCGCAGGCCGGGGTCGGCGTGCCGGTGCCGGTCTTGGTGCGGGCGGCGCAGGAGCCGGTCGGCGCGGGCGTGCCGACGGATGCCGTCCAGCGCAGGCTCGCGGTGCCGGCGCTCGTCGCGGGAACGAGCACGTCGGTGGGCGGAAGCAGCGTGCCGAGGGCTGCCGAGCCGGAGCCGAACCCGGGGGCGGTGTAATACGCGGAGGCGCCACCGGTTACGGACACGACCAACACGGCAAGGGTCACGGCGGCGGTGAGGCCGAAGAATGAGAGGCGGGTGTTTCCGGATGCGGAACGGTGGGCACGGAGGGAAGTCACGTCAACCTCTCACAGCTGTCGAGCAAGCATGAATGTTCAGGGACTCGGATGTACCAAAATGAAAATCGCACAGGTGGGCAGGCTCGGAGAGAGCCTGCCCACCTGTGATCGAGCTAGTTGGACTTGAGCGTCAGCGTGACGGTGGCGCCCTTGCAGGCGTCCTGGTCGTCAGCGGTGTCAAGGAACATGAGCGTCGAGGCTCCCGTGATGGTCACATCGACGGCGGTCTGGCTCCTGGGTGTGCCCATCACGCGCGTGTCGGAGACGACGGACGGGGCGATCGTGAAGTTGTCGGCGAAGACACACCCCGGGGCGTCGGTGCTGCCGGTCTGGGAGATGGTTGCGACCTTGAGGCTGGACGTGCCCGCATTTTTTGCAATGTACGTCACCGGCACGGAGGCGCCCGGGGTCAGACCGTCGGCCAGGTGGGCGCTCAGCACCAGCGAGCCGTTGGACTTGGCGTTGGCCGCCGCACCGGTGCCGGAGCCGGTCGTCGACCAGTAGGCGTACGCTCCGCCTCCGCCGACCAGGAGCATCGCGGCCGCGACGAGCGCGATGCTCCTCACCCGCAGCTGCTTGGCGGTGCCGGCGGTTGCCTCGGGTGTGGTCTTTTTGGTCATGTGATGCCCTTCTATCAATTTCGGGTCTCGACAGTCCTCATCTGTGAGGACACGTGCTGAAAGCTAGGGCGGTCTCGTGTGCGCCGTTAGGTCGGATGAGCCCACAGAACGGGGCTGCGGGCCCCCCCCCAATAGTGGGTTCGCGCGAATCCCAGCGAAGGGTGAATTTGCGCGACGACAGGCCGACGTCGGGGGCAGGCCGTAGTCTGGGCGGCACCCACGAAAGGTGAGTCATGTCAGCCGTGCAACTGGGCCAGTACCCTCCAGCCACCCACCTCATCGCGCATATCAGCGACACCCACTTCCTCGGCGGAGGTCGAGCGCTCTACGGCGCGGTCGACACCGACACCACCGTGTACCAGGCGATGGCACAGTTGGAGCGGTCCGGTCTCCGGCCCGACGCGCTGCTCTTCACCGGTGACATCGCCGACCGCGGTGAAGCCGCTGCGTACCGCCGGGTGCGTGACATTGTCGAGGCCGCGGCCGAACGGATGGGCGCCCCCGTCATCTGGGTGATGGGGAACCACGACAAGCGCGAGGCCTTCCGCACCGAGCTGCTCCGGGAAAAAGGATCCTCGGCGCCGATCGACCGGGTATTCGACATCGGGGGAGTGCGCATCATCGCACTGGACACGAGTGTTCCGGGCTATCACCACGGCGACCTGTCCGGCGCGCAGTTAGCGTGGCTGGCCGAGGTGCTCAGCGAGCCTGCTCCGCACGGCTCCCTGCTGGCGCTTCATCATCCGCCCGTGCCTACGATGTTGCCGCTGATGTCCATCCTCGAGCTGCGGGGGCAGCCCCGACTGGCCGAGGTGGTGGCCGGCAGCGATATCAGGGCGATCCTGGGCGGACACCTGCACTACGCGACGACCGGACTCTTCGCGGGTATCCCGGTGTCGGTCGCCGCAGCGACCTGCTACACGATCGATCCGACCGCGCCGCAGGGGGCGCTCAGCGGTCTGCAGGGTGGGCAATCGATCAACCTCGTGCACGTCTACGACGACCAGATCGTGCACTCGCATGTGGCTCTCGGCGAGTTTCCGGCAGCGACCGGCTTCGATGCGGCCTTCCTCGACCGGATGGAGGCGCTTACGCCCGACGAGCGCACCGAGGCCTTCTCGCGGCAGGTCTGACCGAGGTGACTATGCCTGAGTCCGTTCGCATACCACCGCCGGTTCCCGCGCCGGTGCACCTCCTCGATGCGTCTGTCGACGACTTCGTGGTCTACCTGGCCGTTGAGCGCGGCTTCTCCGTGCACACCGTGCGCGCCTACCGCACCGACCTGGCGGGACTGATCGCCTTCGCCGAAACTCGTAGCGTCATCGACCCGGCGGCGCTGAGCCTCGATCTGCTCCGCGATTGGCTGTGGGTCGGAACCCAGTCGGGGCTGGCGCGGGCGACCATTGCCCGGCGGTCGGCCTCCGCCCGCAGCTTCACGGCCTGGCTGGCACGCACCGGCGGCAGCGCAACCGACCCCGCCGTGCGGCTGCGCTCGCCGAAACCCGGCAGACCACTGCCCCGAGTGATCAACCACACCCAAATGCAGGAGCTACTCACCCACCTGGAACTTCGTGCCGCCGGTCCCGACCCGGCGGCGCTGCGCGACCTCGCGATAGTGGAACTGCTCTATGCGTCGGGGTTGCGGGTCTCGGAGCTCGTTGGCCTCGACGTCACCGACGTCGATCTGCACCGACTCACCGTGCGGGTCACCGGCAAGGGTTCCAAGGAACGCGTCGTTCCCTTCGGCGTGCCGGCCCAGCACGCGATCCTCGCCTATCTCGAACGGGGCCGCCTTCGGCTCGTTGAGACCGCAGCGCCCGCCGAGACCGCAGCCCCCGCCGAGACCGCAGCCCCCGCCGAGACCGCAGCCCCCGCCGGGACCGTGGGGCCCGCTGCCGAGAACCGCGCGCACGCAGCGAAAACCGCTGCCGAGAACGCCGCGACGCCGGTGAGCGCGCTGTTCCTTGGTGCGCGCCGCCAGCGCCTCGGCGTGCGGGCGGTCTACCGGCTGGTCGCCACTCTGCTCGCCGATGTGCCCGGCAACGGGCCGGCCGGCCCGCACGCCCTCCGCCACACGGCGGCCACCCACCTGCTCGACGGCGGAGCCGACCTCCGGGCCGTGCAGGAGCTGCTCGGCCACTCCAGCCTCGGCACCACCCAGATCTACACTCATGTCTCGGCCGAACGCCTCAAACAGAGCTACCGCACCGCGCACCCGCGCGCCTGACTCCCCGGCGACGGGTTCCGGGACTGCTCCGCGACTACCTCGCGGCTGCCGGCCCCTCAGCTGTCTCCTCTCAGGAGCAGTGCCGGCAGCAGCACCGCGTGAGGAACTCCGACCAGATACAGCAGTGGTGACACATAGCCACCGTTCAACCGGGTGCCAAGATGCAGGCACTGCCCAGCGCAGTGCCCGCCGTCGGCAACCTGGCCGACGGGCTGCCCTGCCGCGACCCGGTCACCGACCGCGACACTGGCCGACACCGGCTCGATGCTGGATACCAGGCCGTCGGCATGTTCGATCGAGAGTACGGGGCGGTCGACCACGACCCCGGCGAACGAGACGATACCCTCGGCCGGTGCAACCACCTCCCGGCCGGCCTCGGCCGACAGGTCCAGACCTCGATGGCCCGGCGCATACTGGGTGGCCGGCGCCAGGAAACCCCGGAGCAACGGATGCGGCGGAGCCAGCGGCCAGTGCCAGGTGCCGGAGGTGGCCGTCTCCGCGGCCGTCTCCGTGACCGAAGCCGCCCCGGGTAATGTCACACCCGCCGAGTCGCTCCGCACCATGGACAGGCAGGACAGCGGCAGCAGCGCGGCCGCGATGAGCAGACGGAAGGCATTCATGCCACCACCGTGCGGCCTCCGTCCCGCCCTAAACCGGCGAGGGCGGTATCCGTGACCGGATCCCGTACCACCCCGCCTGGGGAGGGACGCCCGCACGTGCTGGCGCGCGCACGGGGTACCCCCGTGGGTGCTAACCTTTGAGGAGCAGCGCTTGCGTGCTGACTACGCGTGCCCATTCGGCCTCCAGACCCACTCGGTCCTCGTTTCTTTCAGATGCGAGGCGGTTCTGTGCCGGGCACCAGGAGTGGTGATCATCCGATCACGACACAAACCGATTGGCGTTCGTCTGCATCGCAGCGCGCGCCGGACAAGGAGAACGGCTCATGGCCGTCGTAACCATCCGCCAGCTGCTCGACAGCGGCGTGCACTTCGGGCACCAGACCCGCCGTTGGAACCCGAAGATGAAGCGCTTCATCTTCACGGAGCGCTCCGGCATCTACATCATCGACCTGCAGCAGTCGCTCGGGTTTGTCGACAAGGCCTACGACTTCGTCAAGGAGACGGTTGCCCACGGCGGCACCATCCTCTTCGTCGGAACGAAGAAGCAGGCGCAGGAATCGATCGCCGAACAGGCCATCCGCGTGGGCCAGCCCTACGTCAACCAGCGCTGGCTCGGCGGCCTCCTCACCAACTTCCAGACCGTTTCCAAGCGTCTGGCCCGCATGAAAGAGCTTGAAGAGCTCGACTTCGAGGACACCGCCAAGAGCGGTTTCACGAAGAAGGAAATGCTCATCAAGAAGCGCGAGCTCGTCAAGCTGCACAAGAGCCTCGGCGGCATCCGCAACCTCACGAAGACGCCGTCGGCGCTGTGGGTTGTGGACACCAACAAGGAGCACCTCGCCATTGACGAAGCCCGCAAGCTCGGCATCCCCGTCATCGCGATCCTCGACACCAACTGCGACCCGGACGACGTCCAGTACCCGATCCCGGGCAACGACGACGCCATTCGTTCCGTCGGCCTGCTGACCCGCATCATCGCGGACGCTGCGGCCGAGGGCCTCATCCAGCGCCACGCCAAGCCGGAGGCTGAAATCGAGCCTCTCGCCGCGTGGGAAGCCGAACTCCTGGCCGCTCCTGCCGAGAACGCCCCGGCAGCTGACGAAGCCGTCGCCGTCTCCGACGAGACCGCAGAGGCCGTCGTGGCCGCGCCGGTTGCCGACGAGGAAGCCGCCGCAGCCCCAGCCGCAGAAGCCGAAGCCGCAGCCGTTGTTGCAGCCGACGCTCCCGCCGAAGAAACCAAGTAAGGACCAAGCATGGCAAGCATCAGCCTCGCAGACGTCAAAGCGCTGCGCGAGCGCCTCGGTACCGGCATGGTCGACACCAAGAACGCCCTCGTTGAAGCCGAAGGCGACATGGAAAAGGCCGTCGAAATCCTTCGAATGAAGGGTGCGAAGGGTAACGCCAAACGCGCCGATCGTTCCACCTCCGAGGGACTCGTCGCTGCCAAGGAAATCGGCAACACCGCCACCCTGATCGAACTCGCCTGCGAGACCGACTTCGTCGCCAAGGGCGATAAGTTCGTTGCACTAGCCGAGAAGGTCTTGGACGCGGTCGCCGCTGCCGCGGCCACCACGGTCGAGGAAGGCCTGGCCGCTCCGGTCGACGGTCAGACCGTCGGCCAGCTCATCGACGGCGAGGCCGCGATCATTGGCGAGAAGTTCGAACTTCGCCGCGTCGCATCCGTCGCGGGTGAGAAGTTCGCGATCTACCTGCACAAGACCAGCAAGGACCTGCCCCCGCAGGTCGGCGTTGTTCTGGGTTACTCCGGAGGTGACGCGGAGACCGCGCGCAGCGTGGCTCAGCACATCTCCTTCGCGAACCCCGAGTACCTCGCTCGCGAAGACGTTCCCTCCGACCTCGTTGAGGCCGAACGCCGGATCGTCACCGAGATCTCGAAGAACGAGGGCAAGCCGGAGGCTGCACTGCCCAAGATTGTCGAGGGTCGCGTCACCGCGTACTTCAAGCAGGTTGCACTCCTCGAACAGGATTATGCCAAGGACAACAAGCTGTCCGTCAGCAAGGTCCTGGCTGACGCCGGACTGACCGTCTCGGGCTTCGCCCGATTCAAGGTCGGCGCGTAACCGGTCGTTTGATCGTAGTGAAGGAGATCGGGTTGCAGTCGCAATCCGGTCTCCTTCTGTGTGTGGGCACCCACCAGCCCACCCAGTAGTTTTAGAACACCGCCGGAACACGGCACGGCGCAACACAACACAACCCAACCCAACCCAAGGCAACACTGCACGGCACAGCACGGCACAGAGCATCACGAGGGAAGAAGCGCACAGAATGTCAGATACGGTCAAGAAGCGCAGGGTCCTCCTCAAACTTTCCGGCGAAGCCTTCGGGGCAGGCAGCCTGGGCGTCAATCCCGACGTCATCAGCGCCCTCGCCCGCGAGATCGCCGAGGCGGCCAAGACGGTGGAAATCGCCATCGTCGTCGGCGGCGGCAACTTCTTCCGCGGCGCCGAATTGTCGCAGCGTGGAATGGACCGCGGCCGTGCCGACTACATGGGCATGCTCGGCACCGTGATGAACGCCCTTGCCCTCCAGGACTTCCTCGAGCAGGCCGGATCCGAGACACGGGTGCAGTCCGCGATCGCAATGACCCAGGTCGCCGAGCCGTACATCCCTCGTCGCGCGGAACGCCACCTCGAAAAGGGCCGCGTGGTCATCTTCGGCGCGGGCGCCGGGCTGCCCTATTTCTCCACCGATACGGTTGCGGCCCAGCGTGCCCTGGAAATCGATGCGGACATCGTGCTCGTCGCCAAGAACGGCGTCGACGGGATTTACTCCGACGACCCGCGCACCAACCCGGACGCGCACAAGATCGACCACATCACCTACCAGGAGGCACTGCAGCGCGGCCTCAAGGTCGTCGACTCGACGGCCTTCAGCCTCTGCATGGACAACGGAATGCCCATGCAGGTGTTCGGCATGGCCCCGCACGGCAACGTGACGGCTGCCATTCTCGGCGCCGATCTGGGAACCCTTGTCTCCAACTAAGCTTGACAACGCCATCGAAGAAGGAGTCATCGTGATCACGGATGTTCTGTCCGACGCCACCGCCCGCATGCACAAGGCCGTGGAAGCTGCCAAAGACGACTTCGCGACCGTGAGAACCGGTCGTGCGAACCCGCAGATGTTCGCCAAGATCCTGGTGAACTACTACGGCACACCGACGCCACTGGAACAGCTCGCCTCGCTGCAGAACCAGGAGGCCCGCACGCTCCTGATCGGGCCGTACGACAAGGGAGCCCTGCGAGACATTGAGCAGGCCATTCGCGACACTCCGAACCTGGGCGCCAACCTCGGAAACGACGGCAACGTCATCCGGGCCACGCTGCCGGAGCTGACCGCGGACCGCCGCAAGGAATACGTCAAGATCGTGCGCACCAAGGCCGAAGATGCCAAGGTGTCGGTGCGCAACCTGCGCCGCAAGGCCAAGGACGACCTCGACGCCCTCAAGAGTGAAGTGGGAGACGACGACGTGGCCCGCGGCGAGAAAGAACTCGAACACATCACCAAGACCCACGTGGATGCCATCGACGACGCCCTCAAGCGCAAAGAAGCAGAACTCCTCGAGATCTAAGGACGATCCAGCCTCATGACGGACGAATCAGGCGATTCCGGAGAACGCGAAGGGCTGCGCGCCAAGCGCGAGCATGGTGTCAGTCGCGCCGAGTTCAGGGCCCAGATGCAGTCGAAGAAGGCCGATCTCGAACGTCAAATGCTGGCGACCCGGGCGCAGCTGGATGCGACTCAGGAACGTATCCAGGCGCGCACCGGGCGCAACCTGATCCTGGCAACCCTGATCGGGCTCGCGCTTGGCTTGTTCATGCTGTTCAGCCTCATCTTCATCAAAGACCTGTTCATGGTCTGCGCGATCGCGTTCGTGGGCTTCACGGCCTTCGAGCTCGCTCAGGCTCTCCGTCTCGCCGGACGTAACGTGCCGCGCGTACCGGTCGTCCTGGCATCCGTGGGTGTCGTGCCTGCCGCGTTCTACCTCGGCGCGGCGGGCCAGTGGCTGGGCACGCTCGCCGGCATTGGGTTGATCGCCCTGTGGCGGCTGGCTTTTCTCGTCCGGCGCGCCCACCGCGCTCCCTCCCGGGAGGTGCTCGGCGACATCGGTGGTGGCTTCCTGATCCAGGCCTACGTCGTCTTTCTCGGCAGCTTTTCTGTGCTCCTGGTCGCCCAGCCCGACGGGCAGTGGTGGACCCTCGCCTTCCTGCTGCTGGTCATCTCCGCCGACACCGCGGCGTACGCCGCCGGCCTCAGCTTCGGCAAGCACCGCATGGTCCCCTCAATCAGCCCGAAGAAGACCTGGGAAGGGTTCGCTGGCGCCGGCGTCGCCTGTATCGGGATCGGCGTGCTGCTGGCAGTGTTCATGCTCGACCAGCCCTGGTGGTTCGGCCTCGTCTTCGGTGTGGTCATCTTGTTCACCGCGACCTTCGGCGACCTGGCCGAATCCCTGATCAAGCGTGACCTCGGCATCAAGGACATGAGCTCCTGGCTGCCTGGTCACGGCGGTCTCCTCGACCGGTTGGATTCGATCCTGCCGTCGGCCGCAGCCGCGTACGCCCTCTACCTGATTTTCGCTTAGCGGCCTCGGTTTAGTCAGGCGCGCGGCAGTGAGGCAGAATGTTCCGGTGACCTCCACCTTCCCTCGGACCGGCAAGAAGACGCTCGGCTACAGCGCTCCGCAGGTGGAGGAGTTCCTCGCTGTCGCCCGAAAAGCGTATGACGCCACCGACGACAGCGTCGGGTTGACCGCCGAAGACATCCGTCACACCGCGTTCAGCATGCACAAGGGCGGATATTCGCCTGCGCACGTGGATGCGGCCCTCGAGCGTCTCGAAGACGCCTTCGCGACGCGCGACCGGGACCGTGCGGCGCAGGCGCAGGGCACCGAGGCGTGGCTCGCCGAGGTGCATGACCTCGCTCAGGTGCTCGTGAACCGGCTCAGCCGGAAGGACGGACACCGCTTCCACCGGGTGAGCGTTCTCAGCGTCGGCTACAGCCGGGCGGATGTCGACCGGTTCTCCCACAAGCTCGTCCGGTACTTCGAAGACGGGCTCCCCATAACGGTGGAAGATGTGCGCTGCGCCGTGTTCCGGCCCCAGCGCGGCGGTTACCGGGAAGCCCAGGTCGACGTTGTGCTGGACAGCGTCGTCGATGTGATCCTGGCCGTCCGTTGAGTTGCGCCGCGCGCCGTGTCGAGGTCAATCGGCACCGTTATCTGGCTGTTATGTCGGATTTCCGATAGGATCGGCAAATCGTGGGTAGACATTTGAACATCATTGCATCCGAACACGCCGGTAGGCCCTTCAAGGTGAGAATGAGAAGGTCCCGCTCGCGCGGGCGCGTCCCCCTCTTCGCCTTCACCGCCGCAGCGGCGTTCGTGCTCGTCTCTATCGTCGACCCGTATTCCGGCGCGACGGCGTCACCCTACTTCCAGGTTGCCGGCGACCGATTCAACGGTGAGGCAGCCCAGGAGATCCAGGTCGCTGCGGCAGCCTCGAACATCTTCACGCGTGACAGTTTCACCGTCACCGAGAAACCCAAGCCCGTTCCCGTTCCCGTCGCCGCTCCCGTCGCGTCCAAGTCCGCGTCGAGTTCGGCTCCGTCGGCGGCCGTTCCTGACCCCGGTTCGGCGCAGGCGATCGCCGCTGATGCGGTGGCCGCCCGCGGCTGGGGCGACGATCAGTTCAACTGTCTCGTGTCGCTCTGGAACAAGGAGTCCGGCTGGCGCGTCAATGCGGAGAACAGCTCCAGCGGTGCCTACGGAATCCCGCAGTCACTGCCGGGCTCCAAGATGGCCACCGCCGGCGACGACTGGGCGACCAACCCCGCGACCCAGATCCAGTGGGGCCTCGGCTACATCTCGGGCCGCTACGGCACCCCCTGCGGCGCCTGGGCGCACTCCGGCGACGTCGGCTGGTACTAGCGCTCCTTGTTCTTCCAGGCTCGCACGTAGACTGGCTCAATGGCCCGCAGCAACCGACCCCGTGGCCGCAAGCCCGGTCCGGGAGCCGCTGATGACGGCCTTGAGCGGATGCGCGCCGGCTGGCGACGCACGGAAACCCGCCGCGACGGCCTCTGGACGGTGCAACCCGTACCGGGGCCGCAAGCCGTGAAGTCGTACGTGTGCCCCGGTTGCCACCGCCAGGTTGCGCCCGGCACCGCGCACGTGGTCGCCTGGCGCGGCGACGGCGTCATGGGTGAGGCATCCGACCTTGCCGCGAGGCGCCACTGGCACTCGCACTGCTGGAAGATCAAATAACCGCCCAAGCGGCACCAGGGGAGAAACCATGACTTCGAGTGTGGAAATTCGCGGCGGCGTCGAGCTACCGGCCGTGCGCGAGCAGATCGAGCTGCACACCGCGGACGGCCTGACCTTGGTCGGCGAACTGGCCACGCCCGTGAGCCGGGCACCGGTGGCGACGCTGGTGACGCTGCATCCGCTGCCCACCCACGGCGGCTTCATGGACTCGCACATCCTGCGCAAGGCGGCCGGGCGGCTGCCGGCCTTGGCCGACCTGGCGGTGCTGCGCTTCAACACTCGCGGCACGACCTCGCCGCGCGGCACGAGTGGCGGCAGCTTCGGCGGCGGCGTCGATGAGCGCCTCGACGTTGCCGCCGCGATGGCGTTCGTCGCCGAGCGCGGGCTGCCCGATCCCTGGCTGCTCGGCTGGTCGTTCGGCACGGAGCTTGCAATCAAGTACGGCCTGGAGCACCCGATCCGGGGTGCCATCCTCTTGTCGCCGCCACTGCACCGGGCCTCTGACGCCGAGCTGGCCGCCTGGACCGGCCGGGACGCGCGGCTGGTGGCCGTCATCCCCGAGTTCGACGACTATCTCCGCCCCGAGGAGGCCCGGGAACGCTTCGCGAGCGTGCCGGACACCCGGCTCATCGCCGTGGAGGGCGGGAAGCACCTGTGGGTGGGGGAGAGTGCCACCCGCCGCGTACTCGACGAGATCGTCGCCGTGGTCAACCCGGCCGCCGCGCCTCTACCCACGGAGTGGACTGCGTCGGCCTAGTACCCGATCGGCCTAGAGTTTGTTCTGTCGGGGGATCACGACCTGCTTGATGATCATGATGGTTGCCGCGGCGACGGGGATGGCGATCAGCGCGCCGAGGATGCCGAGCAGACTGCCGCCCGCGAGAGCGGCGACCACAACGACGGCGCCGGGAACGGACACGGCCCGGTTCATGATGTTGGGGCTGAGCAGGTAGGCCTCTACCTGCATGTAGATCAGGTAGTAGATCGCGGCGACCAACGCTGTGAACGTCGAGCTGCCGATTCCGGGGATCAGGCAGGTCAGCACGATGATGATCGACCCGGAGATCGTGCCCACGAGGGGGATCAGCGAGAACAGGAACGCGATCAGCGCGAGCAGCGCCGGGAACGGCGCGCCGATGATCGACAGGAAGGTGAAGCTGAGCACGCCGTTGCAGAGCGCCAGGGCTCCCTGGCCGATCACGAATCGGCCGACGGATGTCGTGATCTGCTCGCTGAGATCGGCGAACCGAGCCCGCTTCGAGGCCGGTACCAGCTGGTACACGGCCTGCTTGATGCTGTTCAGCGATGCCGTGAAGTACAGCGTGAGGATCAGGATGATCAGGGCGCCGAAAAGTCCGCTGACGATGGCGAGGCCGGACTGGATGATCGTGCTCGTGATGTTGGTGATGTTGCCGCCGACGAAATCGGTGACCGACTCTGTGATTTTCGACAGCGGGAGAGCCGGAAACTGCCTCTGTACATCGGCGAGAAAGGTGGAGGTGTTGATCGACGTGACCAGGTCCGGGATGGCCTTGGAGAGGTTGGAGACCTGGTTGACGATGATCGGCACGACGGCGAAGATCACTCCGGTCAGAACCCCGATCACGGCAACAAGCACCGTGAGCATGGCTGCCCAGCGGGGAAACCTCTTCTTCTCCAGCCAGGAGATGGCCGGGTCGAGCCCGAGCGCGAGGAACAGTGCCGCACCGATGTAGGTGATGATCGTTTGCAGAGTGATCACCGACGTGATGATGAGCAGGCCGACGCCGACGCCCAGGGTGCCGATCAGTCCGACGCGAAAAGCATTCTGGATCTTCACTGATATCCCCTCGGCTGGTGTCAGCGCTCGTCGTCGTCGCTGGCGGCGACCTTTTCCGCCTGTGTGAGCAGACCGCGCAGGCTCTCGAAGTAGCCGGCCACGGCGTCACGCTCAATCCTAATCTGGGACAGACGCTCCTCCGCGTCGGCCACAAGCACGCGCGTGCGCAGTTCGGCATCGGTCGTCAGCGCGGCGGCCCGCGTCTCGGCGTCCCGCACCAGACGTTCCGCCGACTCCTCGGCAACCTTCTTCGATGCCCTGACCTCGTCGCGGGCGGAGGCGTCCAGCTGGTCGTTCAATGCGCGCAGTTCGACCGTGCGCCGGTTGGTCTCGGCAAGCTGCTTGGTGGCATCCGCGACGAACTTCTGCGTCTGGGCCACCGCCTCCTGGTGGCGCTGCAGCTGGCCCTGCTCCGCTTCGTCCCGCCGGGCCTTCAGCTCGACGTCGAGGTCGGCCCTGGTCTGATCGATCTCGCGCTTGAGCTTGGCGGCTTCGTGCTCTCCCCGCTTGCGGGTGGCCGTCAGATGGTTCTCCAGGTCGATGCGCAGCTGCTCGCTTTCGGCGGTGAAGTCGGCGCGGGTCTGCTCATTGTCCCGACCGAGGTCGGCGTGTGACTGTTCGATCTCGGCCGCGAGGCCCACGCGCGCCTTGTCGACCTCGCGGCTGAGGTCGGCGCGCTGGCGTTCGAGGTCGCGGGCTAGGTCGGTCTGGGCCTGCTCGCTTTCAACGGACAAATCGGCGCGCTGCTGCAGCGTCTCCCGTTCGAGGTCGGTTTTCGCCTGCTCGATCTCGATTGCGAGAAGGTTGCGGGCCTGCTCGGTCTCGTGGGCGAGTTCGATGCGAGCCTGTTCGGTTTCCCGGGCGAGGTCTATGCGGTGCTGTTCCGTCTCGGCGGCGAGGTCGATGCGAGCCTGTTCGGTTTCCCGGGCCAGGTCGGCGCGTTGCTGGTCGAGTTCGTGGGCGACTTCGGAGCGGGTCAACTCGGTCTCGCTCGTGAGCCCGGCCGCGACCTCGCGGGCCTCGGTCGCCTCCCGCTGGGCCACCACGCGAACCTCGGCGGCCTCGCGCTCCGCTTCCGAGCGGATCGCGGCGACTTCCCGCTTCACGGTTGCGCGCAGCTCGGCGGCCTCGGTGGCCACCGCTCCGCGGATGGCCGCCGCTTCGTGCACGGCGTCCTGGGTGAGCGTGGTGGAGTCCTCGTGGGCCCGGGCGAGTAAGTCGTCGGCTTCAGCGACGGCATCATTGAGGATGCGGCCGGCCTTGACCGCGGCATCCGACAGTGCCCGTTCGGCCTGCTCCTTGCCCTCGCGGAGCAGGGTCTGCACTTCGCTTGCTGCGGAGGCGCGCAGCCGTTCGGCGTCGATGTCCGCCTGGGCGATCACCCTCGTCGACTGCTCTTCCGCCACGCGCAGGGTGTTCTCGAGCTTGGTGCCGAGGCCGGAGAACGTGGGGCTGCCGACCTCTTCGATTTCCGCGTTCAGATCGTCGATCTGGGTGGTGAGACGTTTGATTTCCTTCTTCGCCTCGGTGCCCTGGGTATTCGCCTGAATCAGGTCGCGGCGCAGTCCCTGGATGGTCTTGTCGACTTCGTCGCGGTCGTAGCCGCGGAATACCTGGGTGAAGTCTGCTTCGTCGTTCGCCACGCTGTCTCCTCAAAATGGGCCTCTGACCCCCGTTTACGGACTGACGAAGGAAGCCTCCACAATTTTAGTCTGTTCAGTAGGCACTGGCGCGTCCCAACCCGAGGGATTATTAGGTGCCTCTCAGGGGCAACCAGTATCGTAAGACGTCCTGTCTGTTGCTGATCGGGCCCGCATCCGGGTCCAACGTGCCCGTGTGCGCGATGAGCGGCCGGCGACACAGGAGGGTTGACGTGCGTTTTGTTCTTGCCATAGTGGCATTCGTCCTTGCTGCGGCAATGATTGTGCTCGGCATCGCCCAGCGGACCATTTTTCTCGATCCGGCCTCGGTGAGCCTGAGCGCATCCGTGGAGGACGCCCGCTTCGCGGTGGTCGAGCCCAGTGCTCTCAACGCCGTGCCGGGAAGCCAGACGATCACCGTCAGCGGTTCCGACACGGTTTTCCTGGCCTACGGGCGCACCGACGACGTCAAGGCGTGGCTCGGAGACGAACCGTACGTCGACATCCGCAAGGACAAGGACACGGTCGCCCTCAGCAGCACACTCATCGATCCGGCTACGGAGGCCGAATCGGCCGCCGAGTCTGAGTCCGGCTCTGCGGCGCCAGCGGACTCCGCGGCTGAGTCGGAGACGGTCACCAACCCGGAGGGCTCCGACCTGTGGCTGCAGGAGTTCACGGCTGAGAACACGCTGACCACCACTCTCAAGGTTCCCGACGGCATCTCCCTGATCGTGGCCTCCGACGGCACGGCCTCCGCGCCCACAGATGTCAGCCTGTCCTGGCCCACCGACAACTCCACACCCTGGGCAGGCCCGCTGATCGTCGGCGGCGCGGCCGTCGGCCTGATCGGCTTGGTCATCTACCTCCTGGCGCTCCTGCACCTGCGCCGCTCCCGCGGCCCCCGCCGCAATCTGCCCCGCGGTCCACGGATGCCCCGGCTCCCGCGCGTGCCCCGTCCGAAGGCCATCAAGCCGAGCCAGATCAACGGATCCGGTAAGTCGATCGCTCGGTCCATGGTCGCCATGCCCCTGATCCTGGTCAGCGGTTTGGTGCTCAGCAGTTGCTCGGCCGATTTCTGGCCGGCCACGTCCGCTCCCGACGCCGCCACCAGCGGGACGCCGACTCCGACCGACACCGCCGGCCCGGCCCAGGACGTGCCGCCGCCCGCCGTGACGGTGCCGCAGCTCGAACGCATCGTGGCCGATATCGCCTCGCTGACCGCGGATGCCGATGCGAACCTCAACGCCGACATCCTCGCCACCCGGTTCACCGGCCCGGCACTGGAGAAGCGACTGGCGAACTACAAGATCCGGGGGGCCGACCCGGCCATCGCCGCGCTGCCGGCGCTGCCCACGTCACCCCTCCGGCTCACGCTGCCGCAGCAGTCCTCCACCTGGCCGCGCGTCGTCATGACGGTCCTCCAGGACGAGGCTGACACTGCCGCCGCGCCGACGGCCCTCGTGCTGCGACAGGAGTCGCCGCGGGCCGACTACCTGGTCGAATACATGATTCAGCTTGAAGCGGCCGCCACGGTTCCCAAGGTCGCCCCGGCGACCATCGGCGCCCCGATCATTGCACCCGACTCCACGTTCCTCCTGCTCTCACCCGACCAGGTCGCCGCGGCCTACGCCGACGTGCTCCAGCTGGGGGAGGCCAGCCCCTCCTACGCCCTGTTCGAGGCGGAGGGCGACAGCTTCCGCACCCAGGTCACCGAACTGAAGACCTCACGCCAGGCCGGCCTGCCCTCGACGGCGTCGATCGAATTCGGTGCGGCCGCCGGCACCGGGCGCACCGTGGCATTGGCGACCAACGACTCCGGCAGTATCGTCGCCGTGAGCCTGACCGAGACCGAGACGGTGAAACCGGTGGATGCCGGCGCGACCGTGAGCCCCGAGGGTGCCAGCAAGGCCCTCTCCGGCATCACCGCCACGGCCAAGGGCATCACCAGCACCTACGGCGACCAGCTCCTGTTCCATGTTCCGGCCGCCGGTTCGAACGAAAAAATCGTCTTCCTTGGTTTCTCCCAGGGTCTGATCTCATCAACGGAGCTTCCATGAGTGTTGTCCCCCCGTCCCTGTCCGGCATGAACCTGCGCGGAGCCGTCGACCTGTCTACGCTGGTGAACCGTCCACCGGCGCCGGCCGCGGGCGCACCGCCGGCGCCGGGCGCACCGCCGGCGCCGGGCGCACCGCC